>NZ_JAMJPH010000009.1:0-53918 GCF_023554635.1 Nocardioides bruguierae | reverse complement strand
GCGGGCGTCTACAAACGCCACCCACCACGTGCACGGGTCTCGTGGCTCGGCCGTGGACGGCCTCGCACCTCGACCACCGAACTGCTCGACCGCCGCGGGGTGACAGCACGAGGCCCGGCCCACCCCGAGACGGTGGGCCGGGCCTCGCGGGTCCGGTGCTGCTCCTGGCGGGTCAGGCCGGGGTCAGCGTCAGCAGCGACATCGCCGGGTTGGGCAGCTCGAAGTCGACCGTCACGGCGCCGGTGGCGTCGGCGGTGACGGTGCGGGCGGGCTCGAGGTGCTCGAGGTGGTCGTGGGCGCGCAGCTCCGCCCACTGCGGCTCGGTCGGCCAGGCCTGGTCGGCGTCCTTCATCGCGCCCCAGCGGCCGGTGACGTCGGAGTGGTCGGCGTCGACGCGCTCGTGGGTGAGCGTGTAGGTGCCGCCGGGGGTCAGCCCGGTGACCGACACCGACACGTCGCGGGCCAGCTCGGCGCAGCCGGAGGCCTTGGTCTGGTCGAGGGTGAAGTTCCAGGCCAGGACACCGACGGTGCCGTCGTCCTCGCCCCCGACCGTGCGGGCGGAGACCGCCTCGACGAGCGACCCGCCGCCGTCGCCGCCGGCGACCAGCGGCAGGCGGGTGCCGCCGAGCCGCTCGAGCATGGCCAGCGCCCACCAGCGGGGCTTGCGGAGCTCGCCGACGGTGCGCAGGCCGAAGCCGCCGTGGGTCAGCTCCTGCGGGCGGCCGAGCTCCTCGAAGTGGTCGGAGACGACCCAGTAGGACAGCGCCTCGATCCGGTCCATCGCCGAGTACATGCCGGTGAGCAGGAACGTGCCGGCGAAGACGGCGTCGGAGACCTCGTTGAAGTGGGTGGGGGTCACGCCCCACTCGGTCCACCAGATCGGGGTGCCGGCCCTGTCGTAGCGCTCGAGCATCGGGCGGAAGTCCAGCGGCGGGCTGCCGTAGGTGTGGGTGGAGATGAAGTCCACCGGCGAGCCGGTGCGCTCCGCGTGGGCCAGCAGCTCCTCGACCCACCCGGCGGCGGCGGACGACGGCCCGCCGACCACGAGGCGGGGGTCGACGTCGCGCACCGCGGCCGCGGTGACGTCGTAGAGGCGCAGGTACTCCTCCGGCGTCCCGGACCAGAAGACCTCCAGGTTGGCCTCGTTCCAGACCTCGAAGCTCCACTCGGTCACGACCTCCTCGCCGTAGCGCTCGAGCAGGTGCGCGGTGAGGTCGCGGACGAGGGCGTACCAGCGGTCCCAGTCCTTCGGCGGGCTGATGATCGCCTCGTACTCGAAGACCGTCTTGGTGGGGTCGGAGGCCAGGTCGTGCGGCATGAAGCTGATCTCGACGCACGGCTTCAGGCCGAGGGAGAGGACGTGGTCGTAGACCCTGTCGACGCCGGTGAAGTCGTGCACCGGCCGCCCGTCGACCTCGCGGTAGACGGCGTTGTCGTCGCAGAGGATGCCGTGGGCGCGCACGGTGGCCACGCCCAGCTCGTCGTGGGCGGCCTTGAGCGCGGACGACAGCTCGGCACCGATGGACTGGCCGCCGGTGGTGTCGGTCAGCAGCGCGTGGGAGAGGTGCTCGGAGCCGATCATCGGGCGCCACGGCCGGGCCAGCGGACCGGCGTCGCCGCCGGCGTCCACCGTGATGGTCGTGGTCTCCGCGGGTGCCGCGAGCGGGGCGGCGGCCACGGCCTCGCTGCGGGGCCCCTCGACGTGGACGTCGGAGAGGCTGGCCACCGCGTAGTAGCGGGTGAGTCCCGGGGTGCCGGTGGTGTCGGTGTAGGGCGGGTGCGGCACGGCGAGCACGTCGCGACCGGCGTGGTCGAGCGCGCCCCACGGACCGTCGGGGCTGTCGGCGACGTGCACCTGGTAGCCGATCGCGCCGGGCACGGTCTCCCAGGTGAGGGTGACCTGGTGGCCGCCGGGCGTGGCCGCGAGGGCGGTGGGCGGGTCGAGCAGCGGGGCGTTGCCGCCGAACGCGGTGCCCGAGGCGGTGCCGATCCGGGCCTCCCAGTCGGCGCGGGCCTCCGGGGTGCCGTCGGTGCGGGTGGACCCGCTGGGGTTGTGCTGGTCCTGGTCGTGCTGGGTGCTGGTCATGGGGAGCTGCTCCTGTTCCGAGGAGGGTCAGGGGTGGCCGCCGAGTCGGCAGCAACGTGCTGCCGACTCGGCGACGGGGAGAGCGGGGGGGGGGGGGGGGGGGCCCCCGCCCCCCCCCCCCGGGGCCCCCCCCCCCCGCGACGGGGAGAGCGGGGTGGGGTCAGTCCTCGCGGGGCGCGGAGGCGAACACCTCCTGGGCCATGAGCGGCTTCAGCGCGCTGCGCATCTCGTCGGTCGCGACGTCGTGGCGCAGGTCGTCGCCGGTCAGCGCGTTGCCGAGGGCGGCCATGATCATGCCCTGGTCCAGGGAGAGGTACTCGTGGCTGACCTGGCCGGACTGCGTGGCGATCGCGTCGTAGAAGCCGCCGGCGCCGTAGGCGTCGAAGTCGGTGCGGATCTTGCGCAGGTTGGCCAGCGCGGCACCGGGCTTGTAGCGCAGCGCGAGGAACGAGGCGTGCGGGGTGACGACGCCGTCGCCGTACTCGGTCGGGGCCTCGGAGCCCTCGCGGCAGCCCTCGAAGGGCTGGTCGACGTCGGTGCGCTCCTGGTCGGAGGTGTAGCCGGGGCCGTCGAGGCCGAGCTGGTCGACGCCGTACTCGCGGTAGCCGCCGGCCGGGTTGTTCGAGGGGCTGAAGCCCCAGTAGCCGTAGCCGGCCTCGTCCAGGCCGTGCTCCATCTGGCCCTGCACGTAGAGCGGGTGGTTCACGCCCCAGGACCGCGGGCCCCACTCGTCCTCGGGCACGAACAGCGGCACCATCAGCGCCTCGAACATGGAGCCGCCCCAGGTGGGCACGATGTCCATGCCGCGGTAGGGCAGGGCGCCCTCGAAGACGCGCTCGCCGTCGTAGGTCTTCCACTCGCCCACCGGCTTGGTCTCGGTCCAGGACCAGTCGCAGGTGTCGTTGGGGAACGTGCGGTACATGCCCCAGTAGTGGCGCGCGGGGATCTGGCCGGCGGCGATGCCCAGGTAGGACGCCATCCGCGGCTCGGTGTTCAGCGCGCCGTAGTGGTGGCCGGTGTAGTAGACGTCGGTGCCCATGTCGCAGTAGTCGTCGAGGACGGCCGCGTCGTTGTCGGGGTCCTCGTCCCAGAAGCCGCCGCGGATCTGGTTCTCGGCCGGGTTGTAGTAGCAGCCGAAGTCCATCGAGGTGCGCAGGTCGTGCGCCTCCTCGGCGAGCGCCGGGACGGCCTCCTCGGTGACGAGCAGGCCGGTGGCGAGCCAGCCGTTGTCGACCGAGGAGAGGAAGTGCTTGACCTCGTTGCCGTCGTCGGGCCAGACGTCGACGCGGTCGCCGGTGGCGGGGTCGTACCAGTTGTAGAACTGGCCGGACGGCTCGTGCCGCTGCAGGCCCTCGACGGTCTCGAGCGTCTGGCTCATCCGTTCACGGGCCTCGTCGGCGGTGATGAGGCCGGTGTCGCGGGCGACGACCGTGGACCACAGGTAGGCGCCGATGTTGGTGGGCGAGGTGTAGCCGGCGCGGGACGCGGCCGTGAGGTCGCCGCCGATGTTGTCGGTCGGCAGGCCGGTGGCCGGGTCGACCATCGCCTCGAACGAGTGCCAGGTGTCGGCCACGTACTTCTCGAGCTGGGCCTTGCGGCCGGTCGGGAAGCCGTCGTCCGACGTCTTCTGTGTGGTCTTCTCCCCCGCCGTGGAGGGCTGCCGGTCGGTGGTGCTGGTCGTGGCGGCGGTGGCCGCGGCGTGGATCGGGACGGTGAGGGCGAGCGCCGTGAGGGCGCCCAGGATCGGTGTGCGCACCGAGCTGCGCATGGTGACTCCTAGGGGTGGGGGTTACTTGATGCCGGTGCTCGCGACGCCCTGCATGATGTGGCGCTGCAGGACGAGGAAGACGGCGAGCACGGGCAGGACGACGACGACGGCACCGGCGATGAGCAGGCCGTAGTCGGTGGCGTTCTGGCCCACGGCGTAGAGCGCGAGGGCGACGGGGAGCGTGTACTTGTCCTCGCTGGTGGCGACCACCAGCGGCCAGAGGAAGTTGTTCCAGCTGGACAGGAACGTGAGCACGCCGAGCGTGGCCAGGGCCGGCCCGCACAGCGGCAGGACGACGCGGGCGAAGATCCGCAGCTCGCCGGCGCCGTCGACGCGGGCGGCCTGGATCAGCTCGTCGGGGATGGACAGGATGAACTGGCGCATCAGGAAGACCCCGAACGGGCCGGCCATGAACGGCAGGATCATCGCGGGCAGCGTGTTGGTGAGGCCGAGGTTCGTGGTGAGCACGAACAGCGGCACGAACGTCACCACGCCGGGCACCATGAGGGTGCCGACGACCAGGGCGAACATGATGCGGCGGCCCGGGAACTGCAGCTTCGCCAGGGCGTAGCCCAGCATCGAGCAGAAGATCATGTTGCCGACCATCGTGCCGAGGCTGACGATCGCCGAGTTCAGGAAGAACTGCGGGAAGTCGAGGTCGGTGAAGAGCGCCTCGTAGTGGCTGAACGTGATGCCCTCGGGCAGCAGCGTCGGCGGCACCTGGCGCAGCTCGGCGTTGGGCTTGACCGAGCTGACGACCATCCAGATGAACGGGATGACCACCAGGAACAGGCCGGCGACCATGACGGCGTAGAGCCAGGCGGGGGTGCGCAGGCGTCCGTCGTCGCGGCCGCCCCGCCGGCGTCCCTTCTTGTTCTTCTCCGGGGTCATGGTGTTCTCGTGCGTGGGCGCTTCGAGCGTGGCCATGGGGATCAGTCCTTCGAGCGCAGCAGCCGGAACTGCAGCATGGTGAGGAGCACGATGGCGAGGAAGAGCAGGTAGCTCGCGGCGGCGGCGAGGCCGTAGTTGCCGAACCCGAACTGGTCGTAGGTGTAGAAGCTGATCGACCGGGTCGAGTCGAGCGGGCCGCCGGAGGTCATCACGAAGGCCTCCTCGAAGAACTGCAGGTAGCCGATGCCGGTGATGACGGCGCCGAACAGGATGGTCGGACGCAGCATCGGGACCGTGACGTGGCGGAAGCGGGACCAGGCGGACGCGCCGTCGGACTCCGCCGCCTCCAGCACCTCGGTCGGCACCGACTGCAGGGCCGCCAGGAAGATGACGGTCATGGTGCCGAAGTTGCGCCACACGGCCATGACGACCAGCGACGGCAGCGCGAGGTGGGTGGAGTCGAGCCACGCCTGGCCGGGGAGGCCGACGAGCTCGAGGGCGGAGTTCAGCAGGCCGCCGTTCTCCCGCAGCAGGTACTTCCACACCACCGAGACCGCCACGATCGAGGTGACGACCGGCAGGTAGAAGCCGACGCGGAAGAAGCCCTTGAACCGGGTGACCCGGTTGAGGCCCACCGCCACCGCCATCGCGACGCCGAGGGTCAGCGGGACGCCGAGCAGCAGGTAGAGCAGCGTGTTGAGCGCGACCTTGCGGAACAGCTCGTCGCCCAGCAGCCGGGTGTAGTTCTCCAGGCCGACGAACTGCACCGAGAGCGGGTTGCGCACGTCGGTGGAGCGGATGTCGGTGAAGCTCATCCCGAGGCTGGCCAGCACCGGGCCGGCGGTGAACACGAGGAACACCGCCATGAACGGGACCGCGAGGATCCACGCGGCCACGGCCTGGGAGCGGGCGGTCGGGTCGTTCGACCGCCCGCCGAACGGGTGCCGCAGCGTCCTGCTGCGGGTCGGCGGCTGCGAGGGCGTGCGGCTACCGGTGGCGCGGGGCAGGTCGAGCCCCGCGTCCTGCTTCTCCCCCGTCTCCCGCGAGGGATGGGGTGCGTGCGTGGAGGACATGCGCGTTCATCTCCTCTGCTGGTCGGGTGGGGGCCTGAGGCGCGAGCCTCAGAGACCCGTCCCGACGCTCGAGGCCTGCGACTGCATCTCGTCGACTGCCTCGTCGACGTCCTGGACGCCCTTGGCGGTGCGCTCGACGCGGGCGTCGATGATGTCGGCGACCTGCTCCCAGGTGGGCACGGCCGGCGGGGAGACCGCCCGGTCGAGCTGGTCGCCGAAGACGGCGAGCTGCTCGTCGTCGGCCAGCGTGCCGGAGTCCCAGGCGGTGCTGTTGGCGGGCAGGTCGCCCACGGTCTCGTAGAAGTCCTGCTGGGTCTCGGGCTCGGAGAGCCACTGCACCAGCTTCCAGGCGCCGTCGGGGTTCTCGGCGTCGGTCAGCACGGCGAGGTTGCCGCCGCCGATGAAGCTGGCGCCGGGGCCGTCGGGGCCGGGGATGGGGGCGACGGAGTACTCGGACGGGTCGGTGCCGGCGTCCTCGATGAGGGCGGCGTGCCACGGGCCGGAGATGAACGAGCCGTAGCGGCCGTCGGTGAAGCCGGACTCGAGCTCGCCGGCGTCCATGACGCGGGTCTGCGCGAGGCCCTCGGTGAAGAAGTCGGAGTAGTACTGCAGCGACTCCTTCATCGGGTCGCTGGCGATGGACCACTCGGTGCCGTCGGCGTTGGCCAGCTCGGCGCCGTCGGACCAGGCGAAGGGCAGGAAGGTCTGCCAGGAGCCGGTCTGGCCGGGCTGGAGGTTGATGCCGTACTCGGCGCCGGCCTTGCTCTGCAGGTCGGTGGCGAACTGGGTGAGCTCGTCCCAGTCCTGGGGCGCGGCGTCCCAGCCGGCCTGCTGGGCGAGGTCGGTGCGGTAGTAGAGGACGCGGGTCTCGACGTACCAGGGGATGCCGTACTGGGTGCCGCCGACCTGGTTGCCCTCCCACGCGCCGGGGAAGAAGTCGTCGCCGTCCACGAGGTCCTCGGGGGTCGGCATGAGGCCGCCGGCCGCGCCGAACTCGCCCATCCACGTGGAGCCGACGAGCGTGACGTCGGGGCCCTCGCCGGAGGTGATGGCGCCCTGGATCTTGTCGTGGGCGGAGTCCCACGGGATCGCGGTGACCTCCACCTCGGCGTCGGGGTTCTCCTCCTCGAAGGCCTGGGTGAACTCGTCGAGGGCCTCGCCCTCGGCGCCCATCGCCCAGACCTCGATCGTGCCCGAGGCGGGGCTGTCGTCGATGGCGTCGCTCTGGGCCTCGCCTCCGGCGCTGGTGGCGTCGCGGCCGCAGGCGCTGAGCGCCAGGCCGGCGATGGCGAGGGCGGCGAGCGTCTTCGTCCCGGTCTTCATCGTCCGGTTCGTCTTCATGCGGGTTCCTTCCCGAGGAGGGTGCTGCTGGTGCGCACGACGAGCTCGGTGTCGAGCAGCTCGTGGCGGGGAGCGGTGCGGGTGCCGTCGAGCTGCTCCTCGAGCAGCCGGGCGGCGGTGGCGCCGAGCTCGCGCATCGGCTGGCGGACCGTCGTGAGGCCGGCCCAGCGGGCCGCCATCACGTCGTCCCAGCCGGTGACGCGGACCCTGTGCTCCTGCCCGGCCTCGGTGAGGCGGGCGAGGAGGCCGAGGGCCAGCTCGTCGTTGGCGCAGACGACGGCGTCGGGCAGGGTGCTCGACGGGTCGCCGTGGGGGGTTCTCGTGCCTGTCGTGTCGTGCGTCGGGTCCTGCGTGGTGTCGTGCAGGAGTGCGTCGGCCGCCCGGCGGCCGTTCGTCTCGTCCAGGTCGTCGACGGGCAGGATGCTCATCCGTGTCTGCTCGCCGCTCGCGGCCAGCGCCTGGCTGACGGCGGCGTGGCGGTCGGCGACGTCCGGGCCGGCGGCGGGGTCGCCGACGAAGACGAAGGTGCGGGCGCCGTCGTCGAGCAGGTGGCGCACCAGCGCGGTGGCGCTGCTGGTGGCCGCGGTGCTGACGGAGTCGATGCCGGCGTCGGCCGGGCGGGCCACGAGGACGAGGTGGGTGCCGGTGGCCTTGAGGTGCTGGACGAGCGGCTCCGGGACGGCGGGCCCCAGGATGACCAGGCCGTCGCAGCGTCCGGCCATGTCGGTGACCTGCTTCTCGACGTCGGCCCGGCCGCGGGTGCTGCTGATCAGCACGGAGCGGCCCACCTCGGCGGCGACGGACTCGTACCCCATCACGACGTCGGCGTAGTAGGGGCCCGACAGGTCGGGGAAGACGACCCCCGCCGCCGCGTGCCGGCGCTCGGCCAGCTGGCGGCCGAGGTGGCTGGGGCGGAACTGGAGCCGCTCGGCGGTCTCGAGGACCTTGGCGCGGGTGTCCGGCTTGACGATCGCCGGGTCGCGGAGGGCGCGGCTGACCGTGGCGATCGAGACACCGGCCTCGCGGGCCACGTCGCGGATGGTGGTCATCCCGGTTCTCCTCACTGCGAATGTGACCGGTTTCTGTAACCGGTATCAGCGGCTGTCTGGACCAGACCCTGCCTCACCCTTTGCCGACGTGTCAACCGTCACATCGCCTGAAGTACGGACACTCCTGCCCGCTGGCCGGACGCCATAACCCTCAGTTCCACGCCTCTAGGCAGATCGAGACCGACTGTGGCAAGTGGGGCCATGGCACGTGAGACAAGCTGTCCCCATGGCGAGCTACCAACGCTGGATCAAAGCCCAGCCCTCAGCAGAAGAAGCAACCGAGATCGCACTTGTAGACGAGTTGGCAGAGAAACTCGTGGCTCATATCGACATGACGTCGAAAGTCATCTCAGAGCTACATGTGCACGGAGCTCAGAGCAAGAAGATCCAAGATCACTTCTCACTGCTGCTTCACGATGAACTCGGCTTCGACGAGGAAGTCGTGATCACGCCGGAGGATGGGCTGGTCTCGCGAGCGCGACCCGACTTCTTCTACCGGTTCGACAGCCACAGAGGCATTCTGGCCGAGGTGGAGCGAGGCGGCGCCGTCACGAACAACCACGACCTCAAGGACTTGTGGAAAGCGCATATGTCGCCCGACGCCCACCACCTCTTCCTCATGGTCCCCAACAACAACTGGCGGGAAGACGGAACCAGCCGGGAGAAGCCCTTTCCGATCGTCGCGAGGCGGCTGGGGGCCTTCTTCGGCGATATCAGGCGGGAGGTCGATGTAGTGAGTGTCCACGTGTTCGGCTACTGACGACCGAGCTCGGGAGGGTCCGACGCGGCAAGGCCAATCGACAGCTTTCCCGTCTCGCTCACCCGAGGCCGCGCGAGGGGGAGTCAGCCAGCGGCAGTAGTGCCTTCTGCCCCGCCAGGCTCCCCGGCCTCCGGGTCGCTGCTCGGGTCGGCGAAGAGCGGCTGCTCGTCCTGGTCGTCACCGAGCAGCGACAGCTGGTGGGAGCGACCCCTCCCCCGAGCTCCCCGCCGGCCCGCCGCGGGCCCGTCGGCCGAGGGCCGGACGTGGCGGTCGAGCGCGTCGTGCAGGCCGCGCCGCACGGTCTCGGCGAGGGTGTCCGCGTCGGTCTCGCCGAGGGCGACCCGACCGTTGCGGACGGCGACGATCGCGCGGATCATCCGCACCCGGTCGTCGTCGAAGAGGGTGGCCACGTGACGCGCGGGCACGGGCCCGTCGTGCAGCAGCTCGACCACGCCCACCAGGGCCTGGTCCACCCGCTCGGCGGGGAGGCGGCGCTGGTCCGCGGCCTCGCTCGAGCGGCCCTCCGGGTGGCCGGTCCGGGGCGGTGAGGCTCCCGGGGACTCCCCCGGCGACCCACCCGGGGGCTCGAGGAAGAGCCGGCCGCCGTGCTCGGCGGCCACCTCGTCGGCGAGCAGCTCGGCCTCGACGGCGAACCGGGCGACCCAGGACATCAGGTGCTCCGCCACGAACGGGGCGGCGGGCAGCTGGCTGCGGGCGACGAGCTCGTCCTCCACGACCGCGAGGGACAGGAACGGCACCCGGGCCGCGATCCGGGGCAGCGCCCGCTGGACCGCGTCGGGCCGGGGCAGCTCGACGACCAGGTGGGCGGTGAGGTGGAGCAGCGGCCGCTCGTCGTCGGGGCGGACGAACACCACGCCGCTGCCGGCGGGGACGGGGCTGTCGCCGTCGGGGTCGCGCGGCGGGGCGGAGCCGAAGTGCGCGGCCAGGGTCGCGTCGACCAGCTGCTGGAGGTGCTCCGGCCCGGCCGGGATCGTCAGCGGCGGCGGCACGGGGCCGGCGGCCGGCTCGGCGACGTCGCTGCGCAGGCCCTCGAGGTCGATCTCCTCGCTGACCAGGAACGCGGGGTCGAGCACGCCCAGCGCGTCGCGCAGGGTCGTCACCACCACGTCGGCGGCACGGTCGGCCTCGTCCGGCCCGAGGTCGAGGCTGCGCGTGCCGTCGGCCGGCAGCCCGTAGCCGAGCTCGGCGAGGACGCGCTGCCCCGCCTCGTCCAGGGAGCGGGTGGGCGGGAGCCCCACCTCGCAGCGCAGGCCCTCCTGCGGCGACGGGCCGACCTGGACCACGGGCCCGACCTCGTCGGTGCCCGGCGCCCCGAGCTCGACCTCCAGCAGCACACGTGTGCCGTTCTCACCCAGCGTGGCCAGCGTCAGCGCCAGCCGGCGGCGCAGCTCAGGCCACGCCCCCTCGTTCTCGACCCGGTCGGTCACCCGCACCTCACTCCTCGGGCGGACCCTCCACCCGACGTCAGGGAACGTAGACAGCCCCACCGACAGCGGTGGCCCCACTGGTCGAGACCACCGCTGTCGTCGCAGGTCAGGGGCCAGGTCAGAGGTCCTCTGCCGTCACGCCCGGCGGCAGCGTCAGGGCGGGCATCCACGTGCCGCGGACCCGTGCGGGCGGCCCCGGCGAGGGTTCCTGAGCCACCGGCACCTCCCCACCGACGACCCGGACGTTCAGCGCGAAGCCGGGCCAGCCGAGCAGCAGCGCGGTCCGGTGCAGGCGCGCGGCGTGGCCCGGCTCGACCGACCCGGTGAACGGGTGGTGGTGCCAGAGCGCGGTGCGCTCGCCGCTCAGGGCGGCGACGACGACCACGTGGCCGTCGACCTGCTCGACGAGCACGTCGACCCACTCGTCGGTGTCGACGACGGCCAGGACCTGCTGGCGCAGGTCGGGGAAGTGGCCCGGCTCCATCGACACCGGGGTGCCGGGCTCGGGGTACAGCGGGCAGCAGCCCATGACGGTCCTCCTACGAGGTCAGGGGACCTCGACGAGGCCCCGCGTTGCCTCCGCCGGTCGGCGGACGCCGGCTCTTCCTCCGGGGGCACCTTGCGCGGGGGCAGGTAGCCGAGCGACCAGCCGGAGGGCTTGTGGTCGCTGCTCGTGAGCCAGTCGTGAACGTAGAGGACGCCACCGACAGCCGTGCTCGGCACGGCCGTCGGTGGCGCTCGACCCGAGGTCGGGCCCGGGTCAGCGGCGGGGGTCGACCAGCACCTTGGCGTGGCTGGTGCGGCCGGAGTCGAGCTCGTCCATGGTCGCGGCCAGCTCCGAGAGCCCGATGGTGCCGGTGTGGAGACCGGCGACGGCGACCGAGCCGTCGGCGATGGAGCGCACGGCCCCGACGAAGTCCTCGTGCAGGTAGGCCAGGGAGCTGACGACGCGCAGCTCGCGGACCTGCCAGTCGCCGTAGCTGACGGTGGAGTCGGTCATCGGGAACCCCAGGAGGGAGAGGGTTCCGCCGCGGCGCACCAGCTCGGCCGAGGGCTGGAGCAGCGCGGCCGCGCCGGTGCACTCGTAGAGGACGTCGGCACCACGGCCGTCGGTCAGGGCCAGCAGGTGCTCCTGGGTGGCCTCGCCCGGCTCTCGGACGTCCGTGAAGCCCAATGCCTCGGCGGCTGCACGCCGCTCGGGGTTCGGCTCGATCACCAGGACGTGGCCGGCACCGGCGTGCCGGGCGTGCTGGGCCGCGAGCAGCCCGATCGGCCCGGCGCCCTGGACGACGACGAGCGCGCCGAGCTCCTGCGCGGTGCGGCGCACGGCGTGGAAGGTGACCGCGGTCGGCTCGACCAGGGCGGCGGCGACATCGTCCACCTGGTCGGGGAGCGGGAGGACCCGGCGGGCCTGCACGACGACGGACTCGGCGAAGCCGCCGTGGACGGGGGCGTGCGGGTCGACACCGTTGGCCTCCGCGAACGCGAGGTCGCAGTGCTCGGAGTGCCCACCCACGCACATGGCGCAGGCACCACAGGCGGGACCGACGCAGGCGACGACGCGCTGACCCACCTCGACGGTGGTGACGTCCTCGGCGACCCGGGCGATCGTGCCGGTCCACTCGTGGCCGAACACGGCGGGCGGCACCTTGCCGCCCGAGGTGTAGTTGTGGGTGTCGGTGGCGCAGACGCCGCAGTAGGTGATCGCGACCTCCACCGCGCCGGGCGGGAGCGTCGTCGGCTTCTCCTCCGTCACCAGCTCGACCTCGGACACACCCGTCACGCGCGCATAGTTCGACATGTGTCAAACATAGCGAGTCGACGCCGTCGAGTGGCGCGCTCTCAAGTGGAGGGAGGCGGATGCCGACACCCGTCAGGGTCAGGCTGTCGTCGAGGTGAGGAGATCGGTGTGGCTGCTGGCGGGTCGGCGCTGCGGCGCAGCCGTGAGCTGGAGGAGGACGCGGAGGCGCTCTTCTCCCTCAGCGAGCTCAAGCGCGAGGAGGCGCGGCGCTACCTGCGGGCGAGCGCGTCCGAGGCCGAGCTGGGTGGTGTCCTCGCTCCCCTGGCCGAGCTCGGCTGGCACGTCCTCGAGGACCGGCAGTGGCCCGGGTCGCGGCGGGCCAACGTGGACTTCCTGCTCGTCGGGCCGGGCGGCGTGGTGGTGCTCGACGCCAAGGACTGGGCCGAGCTCAGCCTCCGTGACGGCGCCCTGCACCGGGGCGAGGCGCGGGAGGACGAGGAGGTCGCCAAGCTGCGCGCCCTGTGCGACACGCTGGGCGAGCACCTCGCGCCGACCGGCGTCACCCGCGCCGCGGTCCGCGCGGCCATGGTGTTCACCCGGCACGCCGTGAGCGCGGAGGTCGACGGGGTCGCAGCCCTCGGCCCGCGGGACGTGGCGGGCTGGCTGGCCCGGTTGCCGCTGCGCGTGGAGGACTCGCGGGTGGCCGAGGTGCTCGCGGCCGTCGAGGAGGCGAGCCCGCCGATGCCGGCTGCCCCGCCGGCGTCCGCCCGGGTGGGGGCGTCGACCCGACGCGGTGCCGCGGCCGCCGAGGTGCCCGTGGCGCAGGAGCCGCTGGAGGGCCTCGAGGACCTGACCGAGGCTCTGGTCGAGCGGGCGCTGGACGGTCCGCTGGAGGACTGGATGACGTTCCTGCACCCGGCGCAGAACCGGCTCGTGCAGGTGGGGTGGACCGGGCCCGGCCGGGTGCGCGGCCCGGCGGGCACCGGCAAGACGGTGGTGGCGCTGCACCGGGCCGTGCACCTGGCCGAGCGGCACGACGAGCCGGTGCTGTTCGTGAGCTTCGTGAAGACGCTGCCGCAGGTCTTCGAGGGACTGGCCGAGAGGCTGCGGCCCGGCATCGGCGAGAACATCGAGTTCACCGGCGTCCACGCGCTGGCCTACCGCGTCCTGCAGGACCTGGGCGGCCAGCCCGCGCCGGACCCGCGCCGGGCGTTCGCGGCCTTCCGGCGTGCCTGGCGCGCCTGCCCGCAGCAGGAGGTGCTGCACGGCATCGACCCTCGACCCACGTACTGGCAGGAGGAGATCGACCACATCATCAAGCCACGGCGCCTCGCCGACCTCGACGCCTACCGCGAGCTGCGTCGGCACGGGCGGGTGACGCCGCTGCGAGGTGCGGGCCGGGAGGCCGCGTGGGAGCTGTACCTGGCCTACGAGGCGGAGCTGGCGCAGGCCGGCGTCCAGGACTTCAACGACCTCCTGCTGCAGGCCGGGGACGCCGTCGAGCGGTTTCCCGAGGCGTTCGGCTACGCGGCGGTGGTGGTGGACGAGGTGCAGGACCTGAACCTGGCCGGCCTCCGTCTCCTCGCGGCGCTGGCCGAGGGGACGCCGGGGTCGCTGCTGCTCGTGGGCGACGGCCGCCAGTCGGTCTACCCGGGCGGGTTCTCGCTGGCGGAGGCCGGGGTGTCGGTGGCCGGGCGGGGTGCCGTGCTCAGCACCAACTACCGCAACACGCGGCAGGTGCTGGCCTGCGCCCAGTCGGTGCTGGGCGACCACGACGTCGAGGACCTCGGCGAGGCGCCGGCGAGCCACGAGGTCGAGGTGCTGCGCACCGGGCCGGCGCCGCTGGTGGTGCAGGGCGCCGGGCGAGACGACGTCGACGCCGCCCTGATCAGCCTGCTCCGCACCTCCCACGAGCGCGACCCCCGCGGGTGGGACCGCTACGCCGTGCTCACCGAGCGCTCCGCCGACGCCGAGCGGATCACCCGGCTGCTGCGGGAGCACGACGTCCCAAGCCTCCAGCTCACCTCGTACCGGGGCGTGCCGAGCGACAAGGTGAAGGTGGGCACCATCAAGCGGGCCAAGGGGCTGGAGTTCCCGTACGTGCTGCTCCCCTACCTCAGCCTCACCCCGCCCGCGCGGGGCGACGGCGAGCCCGAGGAGAGCCACACCGAGCGGGTCGACCGCTGGCGGCGCGAGATGTACGTCGGCATGACCCGGGCCCGGGACGGGCTGTGGCTGGGGTACGTCGAGGGCTGAGCACTCCCCCGGTGGCGGTCAGCAGCCGAGCCGCTTGGCCACGTCCGCGCCGCCGATCTCCCGCACGACGGCGGGGTCGCCGACGACGACCAGGACGTCGGTGGCGCGCGACATGCCCACGTAGAGGCGCTCGCGGGCGCGGTCACGGGTGCCGTCCTCGTTGAGGCAGAGCACGACGCAGGACCGCTCGAGCCCCTTGGAGCCGAGCACGTGGCCGTAGAAGACGTCCTCGCCCTCCCAGAAGCCGCTCCAGTACGCGGCCTTGCCGTGCCGGTCGACGGTCGCCTTCTGCTCGGGGTGGCGCGAGCCGGTGGTGAGCAGGCAGATGCGGGCCGGGTCCCAGCCCTCCTCCAGCAGCTCCTCGACGGCGTCGTCGGCCACCTCGAGGGCGTGCTCGGCCGCGGCGGGGATGAACCGCACGTCGCGGCCCTCGCCGCCGAGCGCCTTCATCCGTGAGGGGGCGAGCGGGCCGAACGAGCCGGCGATCTGCTTGGTGTTGCGGAGGGAAGCTCTGCACGCGTGGGGGTGTCCATCAGCGGTTCGATGCGACTCCGCACGCCCTCCCATCGCACCGTTCCCAGGCCAGGCTCACGGGAGTGGGTCGGGGCCGGCACGTCAATTCTCCCGATACGCGACCCGATGACGATGGTGCGCGGGCGTTTCTGCGCCACTCCGTAGTCCGAGGCGACGACCACCGCAGACGTCAGGGTGTACTCCTGGAGAGATCCGCCCTGCGCTTCGTCGAGCAGCATCTGGTGCTGCGGACTCCTGCGGAAGCGCTGAACGTTCTCGAGGACGAAAACCTTCGGATGCGCCGTGCCGACGAATCGCAGGTACTCGCGCCAGAGATCATTGCGAGGGTCGTCCACGTTGCGCAGGCCAAGAGCAGAGAACCCTTGGCACGGAGGACCGCCGACCATGACGTCCACGGGAGGGATCTGCTCAGGCGAAACGTCGGCAATATCGCCGGCGTGGATGTGGTCACCGAAGTTGGCGGCATAGGTAGCGGCCGCTGCCCTGTCGAACTCGACCGCGAAGATCGGGTCGAACCCGGCGTCCTTGAAGCCCCTGGTCATCCCGCCACAGCCGGCAAAAACGTCAAGCAGTGTGGGACGCGCGTTCACGGACATCATTCTCTTCGTTCGCAGGGTGATTCGTGGGAGAACACGACGGCGGCGCCCGGACGAATCCGAGCGCCGCCGCCGTCACTGCATCAGCTGCAGCCGGAGGTGCTGCCGCAGCCCTCGCAGACGTAGCAGGAGCCAGCGGGGCGCATCTTGGTGCCGCAGGTGAAGCACAGCGGGCTGTCGACCGCAGTGCCGGTGATGGCCTCGAGGAGCTCGGCGGAGGTGTGGGCCTTCTTGGCCGCGCCCTCCGGCGCCTTCTCGCCGTGGACGGCGTGGGTCTCGGACTCCTCGGTGGCGGCCTCCTCGACCGGCGCCGGGGCGGCGGCGACGGGCGGGGTGCTGACGAGCTCAGCGGCGGAGCCGGTCTCCTCGGCGGGCTCGTAGGAGCCGGTCTCGAGGTAGCGCTGGCGCTCCTCGGCCGAGTAGATGCCCATGGCCTGGCGCTCGTCGAACGGCAGGTAGTCGAGGGCGAGGCGACGGAAGACGTAGTCCATGAGGGACTGGGCCATCCGCACGTCCGGGTCGTCGGTGAGGCCGGCGGGCTCGAAGCGCAGGTTGGTGAACTTCGAGACGTAGGTCTCCAGCGGCACGCCGTACTGCAGGCCGATGCTGACCGCGATCGAGAACGCGTCCATCACGCCGGCCAGGGTCGAGCCCTGCTTGCCGAGCTTGAGGAACAGCTCGCCGAGCTGGCCGTCCTCGTGCGCACCCGAGGTCAGGTAACCCTCGGCGCCACCCACGGTGAAGGAGGTGGTGCGGGCGATGCGGGACTTCGGCAGGCGCTTGCGGGTCGGGGCGTAGACGACCTTCTCCACGACCTTCTCGACGACCTCGGCCGCGGGGGCCTCGGTGGTCGACTCGGCCTTCTTGGCCTTCGCGTCGGCGAGCGGCTGGCCCACCTTGCAGTTGTCGCGGTAGATCGCGGTGGCCTTGAGGCCGAGCTTCCACGACTGGAAGTAGACGTCCTCGATCTCCTCGACGGTCGCGGACTCCGGCAGGTTGACCGTCTTGGAGATGGCACCGGACAGGAACGGCTGGCAGGCCGCCATCATCCGCACGTGGCCCATGGGCTTGAGCGCACGCTGGCCCATCGCGGTGTCGAAGACCTCGTAGTGCTCGGTCTTCAGACCG
Source organism: Nocardioides bruguierae (assembly GCF_023554635.1). Classification (NCBI taxonomy): domain Bacteria; kingdom Bacillati; phylum Actinomycetota; class Actinomycetes; order Propionibacteriales; family Nocardioidaceae; genus Nocardioides; species Nocardioides bruguierae. The sequence continues at coordinate 37,247 of NZ_JAMJPH010000009.1, read as the reverse complement.
GGGGCGTCCACGACGTGGCCGTTCTCGGCGATGTAGTCGACGATCGCCTCGACCTGCTCGTCCTGGTAGCCCAGCTTCACCAGGGCCCGCGGGATGGTCTGGTTGACGATCTGCATGGAGCCGCCGCCGACGAGCTTCTTGAACTTCACCAGGGAGAAGTCGGGCTCGATGCCGGTGGTGTCGCAGTCCATCATGAAGCCGATGGTGCCGGTGGGCGCGAGCACCGAGGCCTGCGCGTTGCGGAAGCCGTTCTTCTCGCCCAGCTTCACCACGTCGGCCCACATCTGGGTCGCGAGCTTGTGGACGCCGGAGTCGGAGACGTGCATCGGGCGCACCGAGTCGTTGGCCGCCTGGTGCTTGCGCATCACGCGGTTGTGGGCCTCGGCGTTGCGGGCGTAGCCGTTGTACGGGCCGACGACGGCCGCGAGCTCGGCGGAGCGCTTGTAGGAGGTGCCGGTCATCAGCGAGGTGATGGTGGCGGCCATGGTGCGGCCACCCTCGGAGTCGTAGCCGAGACCCATCGCCATCAGCAGCGCGCCGAGGTTGGCGTAGCCGATGCCGAGCTGGCGGTAGTCGACGGTGGTCTGGCCGATGGACTCGGTCGGGAAGTCCGCGAAGCAGATCGAGATGTCCATCGCGGTGATGATCAGCTCGACGGCCTGGGCGAAGCGCCCGGCGTCGAAGGTGTCGTCGTCCTTGAGGAACTTCAGCAGGTTCAGCGACGCCAGGTTGCAGGAGGAGTTGTCCAGCGACATGTACTCCGAGCACGGGTTGGACGCGGTGATGCGGCCGGTCTCGGGGTTGGTGTGCCAGTCGTTGATCGTGTCGTCGTACTGCAGGCCCGGGTCGGCGCAGGCCCACGCGGCCTCGGCGATCTTGCGCCACAGGGTGCGGGCGTCGACGTGCTCGATGACCTCGCCGGTCATGCGGCCGCGCAGGGCGAAGTCGGTGCCCTCCTCGACGGCGCGCATGAACTCGTCGGTGACGCGCACCGAGTTGTTGGCGTTCTGGTACTGCACGGAGGTGATGTCGTCGCCACCGAGGTCCATGTCGAAGCCGGCGTCACGGAGGACGCGGATCTTGTCCTCCTCCTTCGCCTTGGTCTCGACGAACTCCTCGATGTCCGGGTGGTCGACGTCCAGGACGACCATCTTCGCGGCACGACGGGTGGCGCCACCGGACTTGATGGTGCCCGCGGAGGCGTCGGCACCGCGCATGAAGGAGACGGGGCCGGAGGCGGTGCCGCCGGAGGACAGCAGCTCCTTGGAGGAGCGGATGCGGGAGAGGTTCAGGCCGGCACCGGAGCCGCCCTTGAAGATGAAGCCCTCCTCCTTGTACCAGTTCAGGATCGAGTCCATCGAGTCATCCACGGAGAGGATGAAGCAGGCGGAGACCTGCTGGGGGGACTGCGTGCCCACGTTGAACCAGACGGGGCTGTTGAAGGAGAAGTACTGGTTGACCAGCAGCCAGGTCAGCTCGTGCTCGAAGACCTCGGCGTCGGCGTCCGTCTTGAAGTAGCCGTTGTCCTTGCCGGCCTTCACGTAGGTGAGGACGACGCGGTCGACGAGCTGCTTGAGGCTCCACTCGCGCACGTCGGAGCCGACGGCGCCGCGGAAGTACTTGGTGGTGACGATCGTGGAGGCGTTGAGCGACCAGGTCGTCGGGTACTCGACGCCCTTCTGCTGGAACACGGTCACGCCGGTCTTCCAGTTGGTCTGGACGACGTCGCGACGCTCCCACTCGAGCTCGTCGTAGGGGTGCACGCCCTCGGTGCTGAACACCCGCTGGATCGTGAGGCCGCCTGCCGCCTTGCGCGACCGTGCGCCCGTCTTCGCGCGGCCGCTCTGCGTCTCCGTCATTCCTGGTTCTCCTGTGTCCCGCGATGTCCCGCGATGGTGGGGGTTCGTGCGTTGCTCGTGCTGGCTGGGGAGCCTGGCTGTCTCCGTCGTACACGGAGGCTCCGACAGCGTGGGGGGAGGAAGCGTGGTGGTGCGCCCGGCCGGCAGCTTCCCCACTCCCGGCCGGGCGGTACTGGGTCAGCCGGTCGGTGCAGGCTGAGGGGTGGGCGCCGGCTGGGCCGCTCCGTCGCGGCGCATCAGCGCGATCTCCTCCTCGAAGTCCGCGGCCGAGGTGAAGGCCCGGTACACGGAGGCGAAGCGGAGGTAGGCGACCTCGTCGAGGTCGCGCAGTGGACCGAGGATGGCGAGGCCGACCTCGTGGGCCTGGATCTCGGCGGAGCCGGAGGCCCGCAGCACGTCCTCGACGTCCTGGCCCAGGCACGCCAGCTGGTCCTCGTCCACCGGGCGGCCCTTGCAGGCCTTGCGCACGCCCACGATCGCCTTGCTGCGCTCGAACGGCTCGGTGGCACCGGAGCGCTTCACGATCGAGAGCTGCATCTGCTCCACGGTGGTGAACCGCTTCGAGCAGGACGAGCAGGTGCGGCGCCGGCGGATCGCGGAGCCGTCCTCGGTGACGCGGCTGTCCACGACGCGGGTGTCGCCGGCCCGGCAGTACGGACACTGCATGGCGGACCTCCCTCTCCTGGACTGCTCGCGTGCTGAGGTGTGCTGGTGGGGTGTGGAGAACTCGCCTCCGCATGTGGAGAAACGAGCCGCTCCTGTGGGCTATCCGCCGGTTGCTGTGCAACAAGATGTGGATAACTACATCCGTGTAAGTACTAGATGTTGTGGGAAGCCTAGTTCCGCACCACCACGCCCGCAACCTGATCCCGGGAACCCGCGCCACTGATTTCGAATGCGCAGGTCGCGACGGAAGAACGCCCGTTGGGGTGGGGCCTGATCGGGGCGAGATCACCACATGTGGGGGTGTGAAGAACGCCTCCCACCACCCCTGGGGGGTGAGGAACCAGGGGTGTGGACGACGCACCGCGCCGTTTCCGGCCACCCCGGGCGGATCCGCCCGGCGGTGACCGCTCAGGAGGCGGCGGCGTCCAGGGAGAACCAGACGGTGGTGCCGGCGGCGTCGCGCTCGGAGCCCCACCGGTCGGCGATCGCCTCGACCAGCATCAGCCCGCGACCCCACACGGCCAGCGGGTCGTCGACCTCGTCGGGGTCGGGAGGCTGCACCTCACCGGAGCCGCCCCGGTCGCGCACCAGCACGGTGAGGACGCCGTCCAGCAGGCTGACCCGGAGCAGCGAGCGCGAGTGGGCGTGGTTGACCGCGTTGGTGACGACCTCGGAGACGCAGAGCAGCGCGCTCTCGACCACCTCGTCGTCCAGGCCCCAGCGGTCCAGCTCCTCGCGCAGGAAGCTGCGCGCCACCCCGGGGGCCTTCGCCGTCTCGGGCAGCGACACCGCGGCACGTAGCGCCTCGGAGTCGGACTCCTCCTCCGCCTCGGCCAGCTCGACGGCCTGCTCGCGGGCGAGCCCGGCGCGGATGCGCTGCACCGCGTCGGAGGCGGTCAGCGCCACCGCGTCCAGCAGGGCCCGGTAGCGGGTGGAGAACTCGACGTCGGCCTCGAAGAACAGCACCACGGCGCCGATGGGCGACCCGGTGCCGGGCAGCGGCAGCGCCGCCAGGGACGTGGAGCCGGCGGCCAGCTCGCGCTCGACCAGGTGCTCGAAGCTGCGGCGCACGTCGGCCAGCCGGGCCAGGAGCGGCTCCCCGGAGCGGACGACGGCGGTGATCGGCACGTCCTCGAAGGCGTCGATGTGGCACCAGGGCAGCGGCTCGCCGTCGGGCGGCAGCGCCTCCTGGGGCAGGAACCGGATGCGGCGCCCACCGCCCTCGGTCAGCCCGAAGCCGACCCGTCGGACCCCCGGGAGCGCACCGAGGTCGCGGACCATCGCGCGGGCCACGTCGTCGACGTGCTCGGCGGCCGCGAGGGCCTCGTCGAGCTGCGAGAGGCGTCCCAACGGGGCGCGCGGACCTGCGGTCCCACGCGGCGACGCCTCCCAGTCGACCTCCGGCACGACAGCAAACTAACGCGTGTCCGACACCTGTGCACGCTTCCTCGTCACCCTTTCTGGTCCGGGACGGGTGCGGCGTCGGCGACACTCTGGCCCCGTCCGTCACACTGTGGGCGTGGCAGAGGGCGGTACCGGACGAGGCGGGCGACACGGCGGCGCGCGTCGGGCCGCCCCCGCGCCGAAGCAGCCCAGGCCACCTCGCCCAGCGCGTGGACCCCGGCAGCCGGGCGGGTCGTCCGGCACCGCACGTCGACTCGCGCTCCCCGCCATCGGCATGACCGCGGCGGTCGGTGCCTGGGGCTACCTGGTGTGGGCCGCGATCGACTTCGGCCGCGGCCTGCGGGACGGGGAGCAGGGCGTGCTCGCCTTCTTCCTGCTCGCGTGCGTCGGCGCGGTCGCCTGCCTGTTCATCGGGCTGATGCTGCTGGCCCGGATCGTGCGGACGCTGTCCGGCACGGGCGACGAGGCTCCTCCCCCGGCGGACGACGCTCCCCTGGAGAACCCGTACGAGGTGCCGTCGACGGACTCCCCCGACCCGCCGCCGAACCCCGCTCCCAACCCCGTGCACCACACGAAGCCCGGGGGCAGGCGGAAGAAGTAGCGCCCCGGCACGGTGAGCCGAGGAACGAGCAGACAGAAAAGAGCAGAGGGGCGGGCAGCGTCGGGTGAGTGACGCGGCCCGCCCCTCGGCGTTCCCCGGTGTCGCCGGCCGGGGTCGAAGCGACCGGCGACGTCTGTGGCGGTCGGCTCAGCCGACCGGGACCTCGAGCGTCTGACCGGCGACGAGCATGCCGCCGTCCAGGTCGTTGAGCTCGGAGATGAGGGTCATGGTGGAGCGCAGGTCGGAGCCCGTCTCCTCGGCGATCTCGCCGGAGATGCCCCAGAGCGTGTCGCCCGTGCCGACGACGATGTCGTGGGTCTGCACGGCACTGTCGGTGCCGGCGGCCATCGACGCGCCGATCACGGCGACCAGGCCGGCCAGGGCCAGACCGAGCAGCACGACCACGACGCGGCCGCGGCGGGTGAGCCTGAGCTCGCCGGGCCGGGCGGACCGGACGGGAGCGGTGCGGGCCAGCTGCGGGTGGATCGTCATGGTGCTCATGGGTGTCTCCTGGGGAAGTCGGAGTGGTGTGTCGGTTGGGTGCTCGTCCTTGCGGGAGGTAGGTCTACTCGCGACCTCCGACAGTCGGCCCCGACCGTGCTCTCGCCCGGCCGGACCGGCGCTGCCGGCGTCCCGCTCGATCGTGCGTTCGATCGAACACAGGTACGAAGGTAGATCAGGTGTTCGAACGACCGCAAGGGCCCGACCGAACGAATTTTCGACGGAGTCGCGTTCGATTGAGCGGCATCCACCTGCGCACTCACCCGGAACGGTGGGCGACACGCCGTTCGAACAGACGTTTGAGGTCAGGCGTTCCCAGGCACTACGGTTGACCCACATCCAGCGGGAACCACGCCAGAGGAAGGCAGCAGATGGCCGACGAGACAGGCAAGGCCGGCGGACGCCGCGGCAAGGTCACCGAGCTGCCGGACCGCCCCACGTCGACCGCGGGGCTGACCCAGCGCCAGCTCAAGGTGCTCGCGACGATCAAGAAGGCGGTCGAGGCCCGGGGCTTCCCGCCGAGCATGCGCGAGATCGGTGACGCCGTCGGGCTCACCAGCACCTCGAGCGTGGCCCACCAGCTGAAGGTGCTGGAGGAGAAGGGCTTCATCAAGCGCGACCCGCACCGCCCCCGCGCGATGGAGATCTTCCTGCCGCAGGAGAACGCCAGGCCGCGGGCCATCTCCTCGGCCGACGAGTCGGACTTCGACGAGACCGACGTCGGCGACTCCATGCCGACCGCGACCTACGTGCCGATGCTCGGCCGGATCGCCGCCGGCGCGCCGATCCTGGCCGAGGAGCAGGTCGAGGAGGTCTTCCCGCTGCCCAAGCAGCTCGTGGGCGACGGCCAGCTCTTCCTCCTCGAGGTGCGCGGCGACTCGATGATCGACGCCGCCATCTGCGACGGCGACTACGTCGTGATCCGCCAGGCCAACACCGCCGAGAACGGGCAGATCGTGGCCGCGATGATCGACGGCGAGGCCACCGTCAAGACGCTCTCGCGCAAGAACGGCCAGGTCTGGCTCCTCCCCCACAACGAGGCCTACGAGCCCATCGACGGCACGCACGCCTCGATCCTCGGCGTCGTCAGCGCGGTGCTCCGCCGCCTCTGACGGACACGCACGACCCGGGACGCCGGCGGCGCGACCCCTCTGGCAGGGGTGGCTCCGCCGGCGTCGTGCTGTCTGGGGTTGCCGGGGGTCGGCGTCGGCTTCGGGTGCGGGCGTCTCGTGGCTCGGCCGTGGACGGCCTCGCACCCCGACGACCGGTGGAGCCGTGGACGGCCTCGCACCCCGACGACCGGTGGAGCCGTGGACGGCCTCGCACCTCGACGACCGGTGGAGCCGTGGACGGCCTCGCACCCCGACGACCGGTGGAGCCGTGGACGGCCTCGCACCCCGACGACCGGTGGAGCCGTGGACGGCCTCGCACCCCGACGACCAGTGGAGCCGTGGACGCCCTCGCACCCCGACGACCAGTGGAGCCGTGGACGCCCTCGCACCCCGACGACCAGTGGAGCCGTGGACGCCCTCGCACCTCGACGACCAGTGGAGCTGTGGACGCCCTCGCACCCCGACGACCGGTGGAGCCGTGGACGCCCTCGCACCCCGACGACCGGTGGAGCCGTGGACGGCCTCGCACCTCGACGACCAGTGGAGCCGTGGACGGCCTCGCACCTCGACGACCGGTGGAGCCGTGGACGGCCAGGCACCTCGACGACCGGAACGATCTCAAACCTCGGTCCCGGCGGTGACGTCCGCGTGAACGGACGGTGGCATCGCGGAACCTGGCGTCACGTCCGCGTGGGTGCCTCGTTCGAGAGTCGTGACCACTTCCGCTGACGACCAGTCCCAGCCGGCCCGACCCTCGCGCCGCACGGTGCTCTCGGGCGCCGCTGCCACGGGCCTCACCGCGAGCGCTCTCACCGCGTCCACGGGCACCGGCCCGGCCGCCGCGGCCGGCAGCACCCACCAGACCCAGGACGCCGACGAGGCAGCGGCGCGCCGGGCCGGGCACCGCGTCTTCCGGCACGGCGTCGCCTCGGGCGACCCGCTGCCCGACGCCGTCGTCCTCTGGACCCGCGTGACCCCGACGAGGGACGCCTCCCCCGGCTCCGGGATCGGGCCGCGCACCACGGTGGGCTGGCAGGTGGCCGCCGACCGCGCCTTCACCCGGGTCGTGCGCCGCGGCCGGTTCACCACCGGCCGCGGTCGCGACCACACGGTGAAGATCGACGTCGCCGGCCTGGCTCCGGCCACCACCTACTACTACCGCTTCACCGCCCTGGGGCAGACCTCCCGGACCGGCCGCACCCGCACCGCCCCGTCCCACGACGCCGCCCTGGCGAGCCTGCGCGTGGGCATGGTGTCCTGCGGCAACTGGCAGGCCGGCTACTTCGCCGCCTACCGCGGCCTCGCCGACCGCGACGACCTGGACCTGGTGCTGCACCTGGGCGACTACCTCTACGAGTACGGGCCCGGTGAGTACGGCTACGGCCCCGACGACGTCGACATCCGCAGCCACGAGCCCGCCCACGAGATGGTCGGCCTCGCCGACTACCGCCGCCGGCACGGCCAGTACAAGACCGACCGCGACCTCCAGCGCGCCCACGCCCGCCACCCGTGGGTGGTCACCTGGGACGACCACGAGACCACCAACGACGCCTACGACGACGGCGCCGAGAACCACCAGCCCGACACCGAGGGCGACTGGCCCACCCGCCGGGCCCGGGCACACCGCGCCTACGACGAGTGGATGCCGGTGCGGATGGCGGGCACGGCCGACCTGCGCGACGGCTCCCGGCTCTTCCGCCGGCTCCGGTTCGGCACGCTCGCCCAGCTCAACATGCTCGACCTGCGCACCTACCGCTCCCAGCAGCCCGGCCTCACCGACGGCGCCGCCATCGACGACCCCGAGCGCACGATCACCGGCGCGCAGCAGATGGCCTGGCTCAAGGACAGCCTCACCAACGACCCGGGCACCCCGCAGTGGAAGGTGGTGGGCAACCCGGTGATGATCGCGCCGGTCACGTTCGCCGGGCTGCCCAGCCGCGTCACCCGCGCCGTCGACGACGTCACCGGCCTGCTGCCCGACGACGGCCAGCCCTACAACGTCGACCAGTGGGACGGCTACACCGCCGACCGCCGCGAGGTCTTCGCCCACCTCCAGGACGAGGGGGTCACCGACGTCCTCTTCCTCACCGGCGACATCCACTCCGGCTGGGCGTGCGAGCTGCCGGTCGAGGCGGGCGACTACGCGGTGACCCGCGAGTCCGTCGGCGTCGAGCTCGTCTGTGCGTCAGTCACCTCGGGCAACCTCAAGGACATCACCGGTGCCCCGGAGGCCACCCCGGCGGTCGAGGCCGCGATCCTGGCCAACAACCCGCACGTGAAGCACCTCGACTTCGACAACCACGGCTTCTGCGTCCTCGAGCTCACCCCGGAGCGCGCCCAGTGCGACTGGTTCGTCATCGGCGACCGCGCCGAGGTCGACACCCCGATCACCTGGTCGGTCTCGTGGACCACGCAGGCCTCCAGCAACCGCGTGACCCGCGCCGCCGCTCCCCTGGCCGGCACGCCTGAGGAGGTCCGCTGATGTGCGGCACGACCCGGGCCTGCACCGACCCGGCCCACCGGCACGTCCGCCCCTTCGAGCGCGGGGCCCAGGCCCTGCGGACGGGGCGGCGCACCCTGCTCACCGGCGCCACCGCGGCCGCCGGCGCCGCAGCCATCTCGGTCGCGGCGTCCCGGCCGGCCTCCGCCGTCGTCCCGACCGACACGCGGCGCCGCGCCTACGTGCTCGTGATCGACGGGTGCCGCCCCGACGAGATCACCCGCACCCTCACCCCGCACCTGTGGGCGCTGCGCCAGGGCGGCGCCTGGTGGCCGAACGCGCGGTCGATGCCGGTCATGGAGACCATCCCGAACCACGTGATGATGATGACCGGGGTGCGCCCCGACCGCACCGGCGTGCCCGCGAACGCCGTCTACGACCGGGCGCTCGGCGAGGTCCGCGACCTCGACCAGGAGTCCGACATCCGGGTGCCGACCGTGATCGAGCGGTTGAACGCCCGCGGTTTCACCACCGGCACCGTGCTCTCCAAGGAGTACCTCTACGGCGTCTTCGGCGAGCGGGCGACCTACCGCTGGGAGCCGACGCCGACGTTGCCGGTCACCGGGCACGCGCCCGACGTGTTCACCATGCAGGCCGCGCTCGACATGCTCGAGGCCGACCCGCACCTGATGTTCGTCAACCTCGGCGACATCGACCGCTTCGGGCACGCCGACGTCACCGGCGGCACGCTCAAGGCGCTGCGCACCACCGCCCTGGTCGACACCGACCACCAGGTCGGCCGGTTCGTCCAGGCGCTGAAGGACGCCGGGACGTGGGAGCGCTCGCTGGTGATCGTGCTGGCCGACCACTCCATGGACTGGTCCGACGGGTCCGACCACATCACCCTCTCCCCGCTCCTGGAGGCCGACGACCTGCTGGCCGGCCAGGTCGCCATCGCCGACAACGGCGGTGCCGACCTCCTGTACTGGACCGGCCCCGACGCCCAGCGGCACGAGGCTGTCGACCGGATGCTCGCCATCGCCCGCTCGACCGACGGCGTGCTGCGGGCCTTCAGCCCGGCCCGCGAGCGGGCCCGCTACCGGCTGGGGGACGAGGCGGGCGACGTCGTGGCCTTCTGCCGGGCCGGGCGCCGCTTCTCCGACCCCGACCCGTGGTCCAACCCGATCCCCGGCAACCACGGCCACCCCGCCACCCGGCCGATCCCGTTCTTCCTCTCCGGCGGCGCGGGCGTCGTGCCGTCGGGGCAGGTCAGCTCGGCCCAGGCCTCGACCATGGACGTGGCGCCCACCGTCGCGACGTTCTTCGGCCTGCGGCACGGGTCGCGGGTCTACGAGGGGCGGGCGCGGATCTGAGCCGGACCCCTGCGGCGGGGCGCCCCGATAGTCCGTGACGTTCTGCAGCCGGATCACGGCGTGTCGCCTGCAGAACGTCACGCACTATCCGCGGGCCCGGGGGCTGAGGGATCGGGTGACCGGGTCAGGAGGTGGCGGCCGCGGAGAGTCGCTTGAGGGCCTGGCGGACGATGCCGCCGTCGGTGGTGGTCCACATGGGCGGGAGGCTGGCCTTGAGGAAGCTGCCGTAGCGGGCGGTGGCCAGGCGGGGGTCGAGGACGGCGACCACGCCCTTGTCGGACGTGGTGCGGATGAGGCGACCGGCGCCCTGGGCCATCAGCAGCGCGGCGTGGGTGGCGGCGACCTGCATGAAGCCGTTGCCGCCGGCGTTGTCGGCCGCCTTCTGCCGCGCCGACATCAGCGGGTCGTCAGGGCGCGGGAACGGGATGCGGTCGATCAGCACCAGCTGGCAGGTGTCGCCGGGCACGTCGAGGCCCTGCCACAGGCTCAGCGTGCCGAACAGGACGGTGTGCGGGTCGGCCACGAACTGCGCCGACAGCTCGGGCAGCTGGGCGTCGCCCTGCGCGAGCGTGGTCAGGTGCGGCAGCCGCTTGCGGACCTCCTCCGCGGCGGTCTCCGCGGCGCGCCGGGAGGAGAACAGCCCGAGCGCGCGGCCGTCGGCGGCGTCGATGAGCTCGACGATCTCGTCCAGCTGGGCCTTGCCGAGGCCGTCGCGGCCCGGCTGCGGCAGGTGCCGGGCGACGTAGAGGATGCCCTGCTGGCCGTAGTCGAACGGGCTTCCGACATCGAGTCCGCGCCACGGCAGCACGTGGTCGGGCACGTCGTGGCCGCCCGAGCCGACCTCCACGCGCTCGCTGGGCTTGAGGCCGACGCTCGTGGCGACGGAGGAGAAGTCCCCGCCGAGCATGAGGGTGGCCGAGGTGAACACGACCGTCTTCTCGGTGAGCAGCTTGTCCCGCATCTGCCCCCAGACCTGCAGCGGCGCGACGCAGAGCCGCTGGGGCCCGCGGTCGCCGCCGTCGGTGAGCCAGAGGACGTCGGCGTCCGACCCGGCCGCCATCCGCTCGGCGGTCGCGAACACCTCCTGGACCCCGCCCTTGGCCTGCTGCCGGCCGGGGTCACCGTCCCCGCCGTCGCTGTTCTGCTCCTTGGGGAACGCGCTCACGCAGGCGCGGGCAGCGTCGCGGACCAGCTGGAGCGCGTCCGCCATCTGCTCCGGCAGCGCCTCGAACCGGCCGGTCGGCGCGGCGGCGATCGCGTCGCGCAGCGCGTCTCCGGCGTCCGCGAGGTCGTCGGCCTGGTCGCCCTCGACGTACCGCTGGGCGCGCTTGGCGGCCCGGTCGACCTCGGGGGCGGTGAGCTCGTCGGTGGCCGCCTGGGTGACGCGGGCGACCAGCTCGTGCGCCTCGTCGATCACCACCGCGTCGTACTCGGGGATCATCGGCACGCCCTCGATCGCGTCGATCGCGAGGAGGGAGTGGTTGGTGACGATGAGGTGGCTCTTCTGGGCCTTCTCCTTCGCCACCTCGGCGAAGCACTCCTGGCCGAACGGGCAGCGCGTGGCGCCGAGGCAGTCGCGGTGGTTGACCGAGATCTGGCGCCACTCGCGGTCGGTGTGCCGGGGGGCGGCGTCCTTCTCGCCGGTCCCGCCCTCCTCGGCCTGCTTCTCGGCCCAGCCGCGCAGCTCGAGGATCTTGGCGCCCATCGACCCCTCGGGCAGCTGCACGAGCGCACCCTGGTCGTCCGGCACGCCCTCGCGCACCCGGTGCAGGCAGGCGTAGTTCGAGCGGCCCTTGAGCACGGCGTAGGAGGTGTCGAGGCCCGGGACGTCCTTCACGGCCTCGACGAGGCGGGGCAGGTCGCGCTCCACGAGCTGGTGCTGGAGCGCGAGGGTCGCGGTCGCGACGACCACCCGGTCGTCGTGGAGGAGGCTCGGGACGAGGTAGCCCAACGACTTGCCGGTGCCGGTGCCCGCCTGGACGACGAGGTGCTCCTCGTTGACCAGCGCCTCGCCGACGGCCTGCGCCATGGCCACCTGGCCGGCGCGCTCGGAGCCGCCCAGCTGCTCGACGGCGCGCGAGAGCAGCGCGGCCACGTTGTCGCGCGTGGTCGGGAGGGTCTGCTCGGCCGACTGCTCGGCCTGCTGCTCGTCGGGGTCCTCAGGCACCCGAGAACCCTAGAACGCGGCACCGACCGTCCGCGGCACCGGTGCGGCGGGGCTGTGGACGATCGGGGGCCGGGACCGGGCCGGCGCCCCGCCGGGCTCAGGGCGTCGAGGTCACCGACGCCGACTCGGTCGGGGCAACGGTGGGGCTCTCGGTCGGGGACTCCGTCGGCGAGGCCGAGGGGCTCGCGGAGGCCGTGGGCGTCGGGCTCGGCGTGGGGCCGGGTGTCGGGCCGGGCGTGGTGCTGGCTGTCGGGCTGGGTGTGGGGTCGCTCCCCCACGCCAGGTCCGGCTCGCGGGCGTCCGCGGCCTCGATCACCCCGACGGGCTCGGGGGTGGCCCAGGCCAGGTCGGGCTGCGAGGACCGGTCCGGGGCCTCGTCCTGCCGTGCGGGGAGCACGACGGTGACGGTCACGTCGGTGACGCAGACGCCCTGCTCCAGCACGGCGGGGGCGACGCAGGGGGCCCAGCGGAGCACCCGGGTGGGCCGGGCGGCCGTCGGTGCGGTCGCAGGTTCCGCGAGGGCGGCCACCGAGGTCGCGGCACCCGAGGTCGCTGCGGCGGGAGTCACCGCGGGCGCGCCGACGGGCTCCCCGCGCGCGGCACCGAAGGCGGCCACGGCCGCGAGCGCTCCCCCGCCGGCCAGCAGGGCGGTGAGCCCGGCGCAGGCGGGCACGGTCCACCGGCGTGCGCGCGCACGTGCGGGGGCGGGCGCGGAGGGCGTGGGACGGGGAGCAGGCACGAACCCCTCATCGTCCGACAGGGCGACCGGAACAGCCGGAGGACGACCGGCCCGGGCATCTTCACCCAAACTTGTCCGGCGCGGACGCGGACCGGACCGCCACGGGCCGATGGAGGCGACATGACCTACTCGTCCGCGACGCGGGACCGCTTCCGCCTGCTCGTCTCCGCCCTCACCGGGCTGGGGGCGGCCGGTGCGCTCGTGGGCACCGCCGCGGCGGCGGGCGTCGCCGCCCGCGAGCACGACGAGCAGCAGGTCGAGAGCACCTCCGCCGACACCGCGCAGAGCCGCGCCCAGCTCCGGGAGCAGCGGCAGGCCCAGCGACAGGCCCAGCGACAGTACGAGCGCGACCTGGCCGCCTACGAGGCCGCGGTCGCCGCCCAGGCCGAGCCGGGCGAGGCCGGGACCGGACAGGCGGGCACGGACGCGGCGGGGCGCCGCGTCGTCCTGCGCCAGCGCCCCACGGCCACCCGCACGACCACCGTGCACGTGACGGCCGCGGCCGAGGCGGGCCCGTCCCAGGTGACGGCGAGCGGGGCGGCGGCGGGCACGGCCGGCCAGTCGACCGGCCAGACCAGCACCCAGACCTCGACCGGCCAGACCAGCACCGCCCAGACCGGGAGCCAGAGCCAGACCGGCAGCCAGACCGGGAACCAGGGCAGCAGCACCCCCGCCACCCCGGCCCCCTCGGCCGCACCCACGCCACCGCCGGCGAGCCCCACCCCACCGCCGCCCCCGCCGACGACGAGCGCGTCGTGAGCACGCTCCTCCAGCGCCCGGTCGCCGCGGCCACGCAGCCCGCTCCGGTCGTGGCCGGCGCCGCCGCGTCCTGGCGTGCGCTCGGCACCACGGTCGAGGTGCGCACCGAGCGCCCCGACGAGATCGAGTGCGCCACCACGCTGCTGGGTCAGGTGCTCACCGACGTCGCCGAGGTCGCCAGCCGCTTCGACCCCGACTCCGACCTCTCCCGCGTCAACGCCGCGGCCGGCCACTGGGTCGAGGTCGACCCGCTGCTCGTCTCGGCCGTGCGGGTCGCGCTGGACGCCGCGGCCGCGACCGACGGCCTCGTCCACCCGCTCCTGGGGCGCCCGATGATCGAGCTCGGCTACGACGCCGACCTCACCCAGGTGCGCCGCCGCGGCGAGCTGACCCCGCTCCCCCACACGCCCGCCCCGGCCCCGGCCGTCGACGCGTGGGAGGACGTGGCGCTGCGCGAGGAAGCGGTGCGCATCCCCGCCGGCACCGCGCTCGACCTGGGCGCCACCGCCAAGGCGTGGTGCACCGACCTCGCACTGGCTGCGTTCCGGGCCGCGGGCCTGCACCGCGCCCTCGTCTCCTCCGGCGGCGACCTGCGCACCCACGGCCCCGGAGCCTGGACGGTCCGGGTCGCCGAGCGCCCCGGTGACGGCCCCGAGGCGGGCCGCACCCAGCTCGTCGACGCCACCGGCGCGCTCGCCACGTCCTCGGTGCTCGAGCGGCGCTGGCGCACCGCGGGCACCGAGCGGCACCACCTGCTCGACCCCCGCACCGGACAGCCGCTGACCGGACCCTGGCGCACCGCCACCGTGGCCGCCCCCACCACGGTGCTCGCCAACGTCGCCGCCACGCAGGCGCTGGTGCTGGGCCACGACGCCCTCGCGCACCTGCACGCCACCGGCCTGGCCGCCCGCCTCGTCGACCACTCCGGACGGGTCACCGCCGTCAACGGCTGGCCCACCACCCTCCTCACCGACCCGAGCCCCGACGGAGACCCGCACGCATGATCGACGGCCCGCTGACGTGGTTCCTCGAGCGCGGCACCGGCGTCACGCTCGTGGTGCTGCTCAGCCTCACCACCGCCCTCGGCGTGCTCACCGTGGGCGACCCCCGCGGCGGGCGACCCGCCGGTGGGGACGGCGGCGCGCGACTGCCCCGGTTCGTGGTCCGCGCCCTGCACCGCAACCTCGCGCTGCTCAGCGTGCTGGCCCTCGCCGGCCACGTCGTCACCTCGGTGCTGCACGACTGGGTCGGGCTGCGCTGGATCGACGTCGTCGTGCCCGGGCTCGCCTCCTGGCAGCGCCTCGGCGTCGCGCTCGGCACCCTCGCCACCGACCTCGTGCTGCTGGTGCTGCTCACCACGGCGCTGCGTGCCCGCCTCGGCCGCCGCGCCTGGGTGGCGGTGCACCTGACCGCCTGGCTCGCCTGGGCCGCCGGCACCCTGCACGGCGTGCTCGTCGGCACCGACCTCGCCGGGCTGCGGACCCTCCAGCCCTCGCTGGGCTGGGCCGAGGTCGCCACCCTCGCCTCGGTGCTGCTGGTGGGCCTCGCCGCGCTCGGCCGCCTCGGCCTGCTCCTGCGTGCCCGCCGGTCGCCGCTCGCACGGCCGGTCCGAGCCCGCGCGGGCAGCGCCGACAGCGGTCCCGGCCGACGCGCCGGGCTGCCGCCGCTGGGCCGGCCGACCTTCCAGGTCGTCGACCCGCACACCGGTCGCGCCCACGCTCCCGCCGTCCCCGAGAGCCCGGCCGGCGCCCAGGCCGGCACCCCGGCCGACACCCACGCCGGGCTCGCCGGCACCCGCGCCGACCACGAGGCCGTCTACGGCACCGGCCCCCACACGGGCCCCCACACAGGACCCCACACAGGCACCGACCACCTGGAGGGCCACCGATGAGCACCACCCCGTTCCCGCGCCGCGCGGCCGTGGCGGCCCGTGGCGTGCCGCTGGGCGAGGACGTCGTCGTGCTGCCCGGCCCGGTGCTGCTCGCCGGCATGGGCGACGGCCCCTCGCTGCTGGCCCACCGCGCCCGGCACGGCGCGCTGGACGCCGCGGACCCCACGTTCCCCGACGCCGCCGGCCTCGCGGCCCGGGCCGCGAAGGTCCGGCTGCGTGGACGCGGCGGGGCCGGCTTCCCCCTCGCCGAGAAGCTGCGCCGCGTCGCGGCCGTGCGGGACCGGCCGGGCCTGCCCGGCACGGCCGCCCGCCGGCGTCCCGTGGTGGTCGTGAACGGCGCCGAGGGCGAGCCGGCCAGCCACAAGGACTCCGCCCTGCTGCGGCACGTGCCGCACCTGGTGCTCGACGGCGCCGCGGCCGCCGCCCACGCGCTGCGCACCCACGAGGTGCACGTGGTCGTGCCCGGCGAGCGGCCGCGCGTGCGCGAGGCCGTCGAGGCGGCGCTGGCCGAGCGTCGCGACCGCCGCGACCTCAGCGACCGCGACCGCCGCGGCGAGCGGCTCACCTGGCACGTCCACGTGACCGCGCCGCGGTTCGTGGCCGGGCAGGAGACCGCCGTGCTCCAGCTGCTGGCCGGGCGCGAGAACCTCCCCGTCACCGCCGACGCCCCGGCCGCGGCGCGCGGCCTGCGAGGGCGACCCACGCTGCTCTCCAACGCCGAGACGTTCGCCCACCTGGGCGTGCTGGCGCTGCACGGCCCCGGGCCGCTGCTGGCGCACGGCACCGACGAGGAGCCCGGGACGACCCTGGTCACCACCGTGCAGCCGACGGTGCCCGGCTACCCCACCACCGACGCGGTGGTGCGCGAGGTCGCGTTCGGCACGTCGGTGGCCGCCGTGCTGCCGCCGGGCCACGACGGGTACACGCTGCCGGTGCTGGTCGGCGGGTTCCACGGTGCCTGGCTGCCGCCGGCGCAGGTCGCGCGCGCCAAGGTCAGCCCCGCCGACCTCGCCCGCCGCGGAGCCGCGCTGGGCGCCGGCGTCCTGATCGCGCCGAGCGCCCGCACCTGCCCCCTGTCGCTGACCCGCACCGTGGTGGCCTACCTGGCCGCCGAGTCGGCCGGCCGCTGCGGCCCCTGCGTGCACGGGCTGCCCGCGCTCGCCGACGCCGTCGACGCCCTCGCCCGGGGCCGCGACGGCGCGGCCGAGGAGGCCGCGGAGGTCGCCGGGCTGCTGCCGGGACGCGGCGCCTGCCGGCACCCCGACGGCACCGGCAGGCTCGTCGCCTCCGCCCTCGACGCGCTCGCCGACGAGGTCCGCGCGCACGCCGCGGGCACCTGCACCGCCCTGCGCGGCCGGGAGGAGCAGCAGCGATGGGCCTCCTGAGAGGGTCGCGCGCGGCCACGCCGCTGCACGCCCGGCCGCAGCTGCGCGTGGACTGGAACGCCTGCCACGCCGCCGGCCTCTGCCACGAGCTGCTGCCCGAGGTCGTCTCCCTGGACCCCTGGGGCTACCCCGTCGTCGAGGACGGTCCGCTGCCGGCCGAGCAGGTGCGGGACGCCCGCGCCGCCGCCCGGGCCTGCCCCCGGTTCGCGCTGCGGGTCGTCGAGGCCCCCGCCGGCTGAGCCCGCCTGAAGCCGTTCAGCCCAGCCGGTTCAGCCCAGCCGACTCAGCCCAGCCGACTCAGCCCAGCCGGATCAGCCCAGCCGGATCAGCCCAGCGCGACGCCCGCGTCCGCGAGCCGCCCGGCGACGAGCCGACCGAACGTCCGGTGCGAGGCGGCGGAGAGGTGCAAGTCGTCGGAGAGGTAGTTCAGCCCGGTCACGTCGATGACGGAGACGTAGGTGACGCCGGCGTCCGCGGCCAGCCGGGAGAGCAGGCCGTCGACGTGCTGGGCCTGCACGGCCCGCGAGGGCGCCGGGGCGGGGCCGACGACCACGAGGTCGTGCTCCCCGACGGAGCCCACGGCGCGGACGACGCGGGCGAACCCGGCCGCGACGGCCGCGTCGGGCAGGTCCCAGTCGTTGAGGCCGCCCATCACGACGACGGGGGCGTCCTC
Source organism: Nocardioides bruguierae (assembly GCF_023554635.1). Taxonomy (NCBI): domain Bacteria; kingdom Bacillati; phylum Actinomycetota; class Actinomycetes; order Propionibacteriales; family Nocardioidaceae; genus Nocardioides; species Nocardioides bruguierae. Next base: position 19,677 of record NZ_JAMJPH010000009.1, on the reverse strand, counting down.
GTCGACGGTGAGCAGCGCGTCGTGCATCCGCGCGGCGAAGGAGAACCGCGGCCCGCAGGGGCTGGCGAGCGCGCCGAAGCCGGACCCGGAGAACGCGGCCACGTGCACCGTGCCGGGCAGCTGGCGTGCCCACGACTGCGACGGGTCGTCCAGGCCCAGGCCGGCCGACCAGGAGTCACCGACCACCAGCACGTCCGCCCCGGAGCCGGTCACCGCCGCCGCCCGCGCCTGCGAGCCGGCGACGTAGACGTCGCAGCGGCTGGGCCGCGAGCCGGTGGCCGTGCCGCCGGTCACGCCGTCGGCCAGCACCACCACACCCGCGACGAGCAGCACCAGCGCCGCCAGCACGGCGAGGCGCAGGCGGGTGCGGGCGGGCCCGGTGGGCAGCCGCAGGGGGGAGGTGGGCATCGGCACGGTTCCAAGGATCAGTCAGGAGGAGCGGACGCGGGGCCGGAGTGCACGAATCGTTGACGTCGTGTGACCGGATCGTGGACCAGACCAGTGCGACCCCGCCGTCCGGCCCCTCTCGCCGAGTCGGCAGAAAGCTGCTGCCGACTCGGCGGGTGGGGGTGCTCAGGCGGGGGCCGCGTCCAGGGCGTAGGGCGCGAGCTCGCCGGCGAGCTGCTCGGTGGCGCGGCCGACGACCACGGACCCCTCGGCGGTGTGCTCGAGGGAGTCGATCTCGCCGCCCTGGTGCAGCTTGTTGAGCAGGTCGCCCCGCTCGTAGGGCAGCAGCACCTTGAACTGCACCGCGGGACGCGGCAGCTCGGACTCGATCACCGCGAGCGCCTCGGCGATGCCCTGGCCGGTCTTGGCCGAGACGACCACCAGGTGCGGCTCGTTGGCCTGGAGCCGGGCGAGGACCAGCGGGTCCGCCGCGTCCGCCTTGTTCACCACGACGAGCTCGGGGACGTCGGAGGCGTCGACGTCGGCCAGCACCGCCCGGACCGCGGAGAGCTGGCCCTCGGGGTCGGGGTGGGAGCCGTCGACCACGTGCAGGATGAGGTCGGCGTCCGCGACCTCCTCCAGCGTCGAGCGGAACGCCTCGATCAGCTGGTGCGGCAGGTGCCGGACGAAGCCGACCGTGTCGCTCATCGTGTAGACGCGGCCATCAGCGGTGGTGGTGCGCCGGGTGGTCGGGTCCAGGGTGGCGAACAGCGCGTCCTCGACCAGGACGCCGGCGGAGGTGAGCCGGTTGAGCAGGCTCGACTTGCCGGCGTTGGTGTAGCCCGCGATCGCGACGCTGGGCACCTCGCGGCGGCGGCGCTCGGAGCGCTTGGCGTCGCGGGTGACCTTCATCTGGCGCAGGTCGCGGTGCAGCTTGGCGATCTTGGTGTTGATGCGCCGACGGTCGGTCTCGATCTTGGTCTCACCGGGGCCACGGCCACCGATGCCGGCGCCGCCGGCGACCCGGCCACCGGCCTGGCGCGACAGGTTGCCGCCCCAGCCGCGCAGGCGCTGCTTCATGTACTGCAGCTGCGCGAGCTCGACCTGGGCCTGGCCCTCCCGGGACTTCGCGTGCTGGGCGAAGATGTCGAGGATCAGCGCGGTCCGGTCGACGACCTTGACCTTGAGCCGGTCCTCCAGGTTGCGCAGCTGGCTCGGGGCGAGCTCGCCGTCGCAGATCACGGTGTCGGCGCCGGTGACGGCCACGATCTCCTTGAGGGCGTCGGTCTTGCCGCGGCCGATGTAGGTGGCCGGGTCGGGCGAGGTGCGGCGCTGGTAGAGCGCCTCGAGTACCTCGGAGCCCGCGGTCTCGGCGAGCAGGGCCAGCTCGGCCATGGAGTTCTCCGCGTCCTGGGCGGACCCGGAGGTCCAGACGCCGACGAGGACGACCCGCTCCAGCCGCAGCTGGCGGTACTCGACCTCGGTGATGTCCTCGAGCTCGGTGCGCAGCGAGGCGACGCGGCGCAGCTGGTGGCGCTCGGCGAGCTCCATCGCGCCGGTGGTCGGGTCGACCTCCTCGGGGTCCTCGCCCGAGGCGTCCACGAGGTCGTGCGGCTCGTCGTCGGCGTAGCCCGACTCGAAGTCGTCGTCCTCGGCGCTCGCCCGCGTCGACGCGGCGTCCGCGTCCGTGGGGTCGAGGGCGTCCTCCCAGCCGGCGGTCTCGGCCAGCTCGGTGTCGAGCGAGAAGTCGCGTGCGTTGCTCATGTGCCTCCGTGGCGGTCGGTGTCCTGCGTCCAGGGTAGGTCCGGTTCAACGCGGGCGCGAAGCAGTTTCATCCCGACGTCAACCCCACCCGACCCGGTGCTGGGGCTCCCGACGGGCGGGACGTCATACGGAGCGGAGGCACAGTCCCTCAGAGGTATGACGCTGCGCGGCCGAGAGAGCAGCGCGGCCGAGAAGAGGAGCAAGGTCTGGTCAAGGCCGACGGCAAACGCTTGTGACCGGGCGCACCCGTGCCGATGGCACGGGTGCCATGAACACGCTGCAGATCCTGACGTCCCGGCCCGTCCGACGGTGGCTCGCGCCCCTCGGCGTCCTCGGCGTCCTCGCCCTCGCCCTGCTGTTCCTCCACCGCTCGCTGGGCGGGTACGACTGGCACGCGCTGCCGGCCGACCTCGGCGCGATCGGCCCGGTGCCGGTCGCGGGCGCGCTGGCCGCGACGGCGCTGAGCTACCTGGCGATGACCGGGTACGACGCCCTCGCGCTGCGCTACGTCGCCGACCTGGTGCCGCAGCGGCTGCCGTGGCGGCGCTACGCCTCGGCGTCCCTGGTGGCCACCGCGTTCGGCAACAGCCTCGGCGCCTCGGCCATCGTCGGCGCCGCGCTGCGGGCCCGGGTCTACTCGGCCTGGCAGATCCCGACCGCGGCGATCCAGCGGATCATCGGCTTCAACCTGCTCACCCTCGGCCTCGGCTTCGCGGTGCTCTCCGGCGGCGGCGTGCTCGCCCACCCCGAGCGCGCGTCGGCGGCGCTGCACCTGCCCGAGCCGGTGGTCACCGGCCTCGCGGTCGCCGTGCTCGCACCGGTGGTCGGCTACCTCCTGTGGTCGCGGCTCGGACGCCGGCCCCTCACCGTCAAGGGCCACGAGCTGGCCCGGCCGGGCTACGGCCTCGCGGTGACCCAGGTGGCGCTGTCCACCGTGGAGGTCGCGCTCATGGCCGCGGCGCTGTGGTTCCTGCTGCCCGTGGGCCTGGACGTGGCGTTCGTGCCGTTCGTGGCCGCGTTCGCGATCGCCACGGTGGTCGGGCTGGTCAGCAACGTGCCCGGCGGCGTGGGGGTGTTCGAGTCCGTGCTGCTGGTGCTGCTCTCCTCGGCCGTGGACCCGGTCGCCCTGGCCCCGGCGCTCGTGGCGTTCCGGGTCGTCTACTTCCTGCTGCCGCTGCTGGTGGCCGCCGTCCTGCTGGTGGCCCTCGAGGCCCGCCGCGGACGCGACGCCGAGACCGGCGCCTCCCGCTCCCAGACCGTCGAGCTGGTCGGCGTGCTGACCCCGTCCGTGCTGGCCCTCATCGTGGCCGGCCTGGGCGTGGTGATGCTCGCGACCGGCGAGGTGCCCGGCCTGCGCGCGCACCTGCCCGAGGGCTCCGCCTTCGCGGTCAGCCTCGTGGGCATCACGCTGCTGCTGCTGGCCCGCGGCCTGCACCGTCGCCTGCGCGAGGCCTGGGTCGTGACCCGCGCCCTGCTCTTCGCCCAGGTGGGGCTCTCGCTGCTGCTCGGCGCCACGGTGCCGGGCCTGGCCGGCCTCGGCGTGCTGGCGCTCCTCGCCCCGGCGCGCGGGGTCTTCCACCGCCGCTCCGGCTCCTTCCACCACCCCCGCGGCCTGTCCTGGACCCTCGCGGCGACCGGCATCGTCGGCGCCGCCCTCTACTGGCACCAGAGCGCCGCGTGGGGCACCGACGGCACCGTGCTGCTCAGCGTGAGCGACCAGCACCCGGCCAGCGTCCGCGTCGCGGCCCTGCTGGGCGTCGTCGGCGTGCTCGTGCTCGGCCTGCGCCTCCTGCGCCCGCTCGTGCCCGGCCCCCGCACCACCCGCTGCCCCGAGGAGCTGGCGAAGGCCGAGGAGATCGTCTCGACGCGGGGGCGCGCCACGTCCCACCTCGCCTTCACCGGCGACAAGCGCCTGCTGTTCTCCGCCGACGGCGCCTCGTTCCTGATGTACCAGGTCGAGGGCCGCTCCTGGATCACCATGGGCGCCCCCGTCGGCGACCCCGGCACCTTCGCCGCGCTGCTGCGCGACTTCGTGGCGCTGGCCGAGCGGCACGACGGCCGCCCGGTGCTCTACAGCGTCGGCGAGGAGCACGCCGACCTCTACCGCGAGCTGGGCCTGAGCCTGACCAAGCTCGGCGAGGAGGCCGTCGTCGACCTCACCACCTTCGCGATGACCGGCAAGCGCTACGCCAAGATGCGCCGCTGGGTGAACATCAACGTCACCGCCGGCTCCGAGGTCGAGATCCTCGCCCCCGAGCAGGTCACCGACGCCCTCATGGCCGAGATGCGCGAGGTCTCCGACGAGTGGCTGGCCGAGCGCAACGCGAAGGAGAAGCGGTTCTCCCTCGGCCCGTTCGACGACGAGTACGTGCGCCGCTTCCCGGTGGCCACCGTGCGCTTCGAGGGCCGGCTGCTCGCCTTCGCCACCCTCTGGGTGGGCCAGGAGGACGGCTCCGTGGCCGTCGACCTCATGCGCCAGCGCTCCGGCGGCCCGGCGAACGTCATGAACTTCCTCTTCGTCCGCATCATGCAGTGGGGCCAGGAGCAGGGCATGCGCTCCTTCAGCCTCGGCATGGCCCCGCTCTCCGGCCTGGCCACCGGCGAGGACGCCACCACGTGGGACCGGATCGGCGCCCTCGTCTTCGCCCGCGGCGAGAAGTACTACAACTTCCAGGGCGTGCGGCACTTCAAGGACTGCTTCCACCCCACCTGGGAGTCGCGCTACGTGGTGACCCCCAAGGGCCTCGCGTTCCCGACCGCCATGGTCAACGTCGCCACGCTCGTCGGCGGCGGCGTGCGGGGGCTCGTCTCCCGCTGAGGCCGACGGCCGTTCGTCCGGGCCCCGGTCTCGCGCCCGGACTTCGTCCTTCCTCGACCAGCGGCCCCGAGGCCACCACTAGGGTGGCCGCATGCAGCGCTGGCCGCGGTGGGTCTACGGCGAGGGCGAGGACCCGGACTACCGGTTCACCCTCGCCAACGAGCGCACGTTCCTGGCCTGGATCCGCACCGCGCTGGCGCTGATCGCCGGTGCCGTGGCGGTCCGCGCCCTCGACCTCGGCCTGCCCGGCTGGGCGACGCAGGCGCTGGCCGGCGTCCTGGCCGTGCTCGGCATGGCCGGCGGCGTGGTCGCCTGGTTGCGCTGGGCGCGCGGCGAGCGGGCCATGCGCAGCAACGCGCCCCTGCCCGACAACCGCGCCGGCCTCGGCCTCACCGGAGGCGTGGTGCTGGTCGCGGCCGTGGTCGTCGTCGTGCTCGTCGCGGTGGCATGACCCCGGGCATGACTGATGGAACCGGCTCGGGGACGACGGGGCCCTGGCGCGACCCCACCGTCGGCACCGCGCCCGAGCGGGCCGCCCAGCACGAGCGCACGGCGCTGGCCTGGCAGCGCACCGGTCTGTCGGTCGCCGTCGCGGCCCTGGCCGCAGCGCGGTTCGCCTGGCTCGAGGTGGGTCCGCTGGCGCTCGTCGACGTCGTGGTGGCGCTGAGCCTGATGGGGTGGTTCGTCCGCGAGTCCCGCCGTCGGCACGGACGACGGCAGGCGGGCGTGCCCGCCGCACCGGCCGTGGGCCCGGCGCTGGTCGCGGGCGCCGTGGTGGTGCTGGGTGCCGTCGAGCTGGTCGCGGTGCTCCGGGCCGCGGCGGGCTGAGAAACCCTGCGGTAGCCCGGGCCGGCCTCAGAGGTCGGTCTCGCCCCGGGCGACGAGCACGGCGGGGCCGGTCATCACGATGCGCCCCTCGGCCGTCCAGTCGACGGTGAGCGTGCCGCCGGGCAGGTCCACGACGCGGGTGACGGCCTCCCCCTCGGCGCGGCCGTCGCGCAGCGCGCTGGCCACCGCCACCGCGCAGGCGCCGGTGCCGCAGGAGCGGGTCTCGCCCGAGCCACGCTCGTGCACCCGCATCCGCACGTGGCCCGGGGCGACGTCCTCGACGAACTCGACGTTGACGCCCGCGGGGTAGAACGACCGGTCGAAGGTGGGCTCGGCCAGCAGCGGACCGACCGGGCCGCCGGCGTCCACGCTCTCGACGAACGCCACCGCGTGCGGGTTGCCCATGTCGACGCCGACGGCGCCCCACGAGGCCTCGCCGACCGCGACGGTGGTGTCGCCCATCAGCCGCGGGACGCCCATGTCGACGCTGATCTCGCCGTCGGCCGCGCCGTCGGCGAAGGTGATCGTCTTGAGGCCGTCGCGGGTGGCCACCGGCAGCGGGGCGGAGGCGTCGGCCAGGCCCTCGGTGACGAGGTGGCGGGCGAAGACGCGGATGCCGTTGCCGCACATCTCGGCGACCGACCCGTCGGCGTTGCGGTAGTCCATGAACCACTCGGCCTGCTCGGCGCCGGTGCCGGGCTCGTCCACGTACCGGGCCCGCACGACCCGCAGCACGCCATCGCCGCCGAGGCCGGCACGGCGGTCGCACAGGGCCGCCACGCGGGACGCGGGCAGCTCGCCGTGCAGGTGCAGGTCGGGGTCCGGCAGGAGGACGAAGTCGTTCTCGGTGCCGTGGCCCTTGAGGAACGGGTAGGTCACCGCTCCACGGTACCGGCCACGCGGGGACCAGACGGACCTAGTCCGAACGGGCCATCCGAGTGCACCCGTTCACTCCTGACGCGGCCCGCCCGCCGAACGTAAAGTTTCGGACAAGGGCGACCCGCCGGATCCCGGGCCGCTCCGCTACTGCTCCCCCTCCCCCCTCTCTCGATCCCGCTCCCCTCCCCCCGCCCCCGTCCGCCGACGTTCCCCGTCGGCCTGCCGAGCGCGCGCGGAGGTGGCCCCCAGCGAAGGAGCCTCCGCCCATGAGTCCCCGACCCCCCACGCCTCCCACCCGGCGCAGCAGGCTGCGCCGGCTCACGGCCGCGACCGCGACGGTCGGCACCGGGATCGCCGCGTTCGCGGTGCTGCCGGCCCTGCCCGCCGCGGCCGCCGACCCCGACTGGACCGCGAGCGCGCACAGCGACGTGGTGGACCTCAGCGCCTCGCTGCTGGGCCAGAGCCTCACCGACGTGGTCGTGGGGCACTCGCTCGCCGAGGTCGACACCGCGGGCGACCCGGTCGTCACCGCGACCTCCTCCAACGTGGACACGGCGCTGCTCGGGATGGCGCTGCCGACCGACGGCCAGGTCGCCACGGCCCCGCCGAGCACCGACCCGGCGTCGGAGACCCTGCTCCCGCTCGACCTCGCGCCCCTGCTCACCCTGGGCGTGATCACCGGCGACACCGAGGCCTCGTGGAACGCCGACGGCACCTGCGTCAAGGAGGTCGACGGCGTGCGCACCCTCGGCGGTGCCGACACCCGGCTGGCCGAGCTGAGCCTCGTCGGCGTCGAGGGGCTCGCCACCCTGGTCGACGTCGGCGCCTCGCGCGTCACCTCCACCACCGACCTCGTGCCGACGTTCGGCGACCGGCACGACGTCGTCTCCACCACCACCGCGCGGATCGGCGACATCTCCCTGCTGGACGGGGCGGTGCAGGTGCACGTGGGCAGCCCGGCCGTGCTCACGGCCACCTCGGACGGCACCACCGGCACCGTGGAGTACACCGCGCCCGTGGTCACCGTGACGGTCGCCGGACAGTCGCAGCCGATCACCCTCGAGGCCGGCACCACCGACATCCCGCTGGACCTGGGCCTGCTCTCCGCGGACGTCTCCCTCACCCTCAACGACGGCGTCGACGCCTCCAGCGCGGCCGCCGCCTCCGGGTCCGTGGACGACGTGCTCGCCATCGACCTCACGGTCGACACGCTCATCCTGGAGGTCGCGAACGTGCACCTCGGCGTCGGCCGCCTGGAGGCCGACGCGACCGCACCGGTCGGAGGCGTGACCTGCACGTCGGAGGCCGACGCCGACGGCGACGGCCTCACCGACGCGGTGGAGGGGACGCTGGGCACCGACCCGGCCGACCCCGACACCGACGACGACGGCCTCACCGACGGCGAGGAGGTCGACACCTACGGCACCGACCCGCTCGACGCCGACTCCGACGACGACGGCCTCACCGACGGCGACGAGGTCAACAGCACCGGCACCGACCCGCTCGACGCGGACACCGACGACGGCGGCGTGGACGACGGCGACGAGAACGCCGTGGGCACCGACCCGCTCGACGGCAGCGACGACGGCAGCGGCGGCCCCAGCGGCACCGACACCGACGGCGACGGCCTCTCGGACGCGGCCGAGGACGTCCTCGGGACCGACCCCGACAACCCCGACACCGACGGCGACGGGCTCACCGACGGCGCCGAGATCAACATGGTCGGCACCGACCCGCTCGACGCCGACAGCGACGACGGCGGCGTCTCCGACGGGGCCGAGGTTGCCAACGGCACCGACCCGAACGACGGCACCGACGACGTGCTCGTCGACGACATGGACGGCGACGGGCTCACCGACACCGAGGAGGTCGCGCTCGGCACCGACCCGGCGGACGCCGACACCGACGGTGACGGGCTCACCGACGGCGCCGAGGTCAACATGGTCGGCACCGACCCGCTGGACTTCGACACCGACGACGGCGGCGTGTCCGACGGCGCCGAGGTCTCGGCGGGCACCGACCCGCTCGACGGCACCGACGACGTCGAGGTCGACGACGCGGACGGCGACGGCCTCAGCGACGAGGCGGAGGCCGGCCTGGGCACCGACCCGGCGGACGCCGACTCCGACGACGACGGCCTCACCGACGGCGCCGAGGTCAACACCTACGGCACCGACCCGCTCGACGCCGACACCGACGACGGCGGCGTCCTCGACGGCGCCGAGGTCTCCCGCGGCACCGACCCGCTGGACGGCACCGACGACGTCGCGGCCGGCCCCACCGACCCCGACCGTGACGGCGACGGACTCACCGACGGCGAGGAGCTCTCCCTGGGCACCGACCCCGACGACCCGGACTCCGACTCCGACGGGCTGACCGACGGCGAGGAGGTCAACACCTACGGCACCGACCCGCTCGACGCCGACACCGACGACGACCGGATCAAGGACGGCCGCGAGGTGGCCGGGCCGATCAGCCGCTACCCGCGGTGCACCACCGACCCGCTCGCGACCGACTCCGACGGCGACGGCCTCACCGACGGCGCCGAGGTCCGCGGCATCACGATGAACCTGATGGTGGTCCGCCCGAACAAGAAGCTGACGGTGAAGAAGGTCCGCACGAGCCCGTGCCGGGTCGACACCGACGGCGACAAGCTCACCGACCGCCGCGAGGTCCGCGGCTCGCGGCTCGGCATCCGGGTCGTGCTGCGCAGCGGCACCATCCGCATCGGCGCCCGCAAGACCAACCCGCTGGTCCGCGACACCGACGGCGACGGCCTCTCCGACCGCGTCGAGGTCACCGGTGCCCGCAACACCGCGTGGGGCCGCAAGGCCACCGACCCGACCCGTGCGGACACCGACCGGGGCGGTCGCACCGACCGCGCCGAGATCCGTGCCGGCTCGGACCCGAACAACGTCTACTCGGGGCCGAGGAACCCCGACCGGACCACGCCCTCGCAGCGGGCCTCGGCCCGCCTGGGCTGAACCCCCGGCCTCCACCCCGGCTCGACCGGCTCGACCCGCTCCATCCCGGCGCCCGTCGTCGTCCTCCGTCCCCACCCGGGGCGGGCGGACGGCGGCGGGCGCTGCTACGCCGTGGCCGCCCGCACCGCCGCGAGCGCACGGGTCAGCCGGTCGGGGTCGTCGAACCGGACCCACGTGATCCGCGGGTCCTTGCGGAACCAGGAGTCCTGGCGCCGGGCGAACCGCCGGGTCGCGACCACCGTGCGCTCCTTGGCCTCCTCCAGGCTGAGGACGCCGGCCAGGTGGTCGGCCACCTCGCGGTACCCGATCGCGCGGCCGGCGGTGCGGCCCTCGGCCAGTCCCTCGCCGAGCAGCCGCTCCACCTCGTCCACGAACCCGTCGGCGAACATCTGCTCCACGCGCTGCTCGATGCGTGCGTCCAGGGTCGGCCGGTCGATGTCGACGCCCACCTGCACCGCGCCGGGCAGGGCGTACTCCAGCCGGGGCAGCGTCGCGGTGAACGACCTCCCGGTCAGCTCCACGACCTCCAGCGCCCGGACGATGCGCCGACCGTTCTCGGGCAGGATGCTCGCCGCCGCGGCCGGGTCGACCGCGGCCAGCCGCGCGTGCAGGGCGCCGCTGCCCACCTGTGCCAGCTCGGCCTCCAGCCGCTCGCGCAGCGCCGGGTCGGTGCCGGGGAACTCGAACTCGTCCAGCACCGCCCGGGTGTAGAGGGCCGAGCCGCCGACCAGGACGGGCACCCGGCCTCGTCCGCGGAGGTCGGCGACCAGCCCGCGGGCCCAGGCCTGGAACTCGGCGACGCTGGCGGGCTCGGTGACGTCGAGGACGTCGAGCAGGTGGTGGACGACGCCGCGGCGCTCGGCGGGCGGGAGCTTGGCGGTGCCGACGTCCATGCCGCGGTAGAGCTGCATGGCGTCGGTGTTGAGCACCTCGCCGGGCGTGCCGGCGGCGGTGAACGCCTCGGCCAGGTCGAGGGAGAGCGCCGTCTTGCCGGACGCGGTGGCCCCGACCACCGCGACCACGGGCAGGCCGACCGGCACCCGGGCGGGCGAGTCAGGAGCACTCGTCATGTGGCTAGTGTGGCAAGACCCGAGGAGCAGACCTGAAGGAGGAGCCGATGGGCTTCCTGGACAAGGCCCGCCGCCAGCTGGACACCCCTGCCAACCGCCAGCGGCTCACGGGGCTGCGGGGCAGGGTGGCCGACACGGTCGCGAAGAACGAGACGAAGATCGGCCAGGGCCTGGACAAGGCCGCCGCGGCCGTCGACCAGCGCACCAAGGGCAAGCACCACGCACGCATCACGCAGGGCGTCGCCGGCGCCAAGAAGGGCGTGTCCTACCTGGGCCGCAAGCCCGGCAGCGCTGATGGCGGGCCCGGTACCACCGACGACAGCACGGGAGGCACCCGATGACCGCACCCATCCCCGAGGAGCGCGACGCCGCGCCGCTGGAGGACTCGATGGACGGCATCCGGCCGCCCGGCGAGCACGGCGAGGACCTGCCCGACGGCAAGGACGGGGCGTCCGCCGCGGCCGCCGAGCAGGAGTCGAACGCCGAGGAGTCGGACGCCGGCGAGCCCAGCCAGTGACCGACACGCACGTCCCGGAGGTGGGCGGCCGCTTCGTCGTCGTCCCCGCCTCCTACGTCTTCCTGCTCCGCGACGGGGTGGCCGGCCTCGAGGTGCTGCTCCAGCTGCGCACCAACACCGGCTTCATGGACGGCCACTGGGCCGCCGGCGCGGCCGGGCACGTCGAGCGCGGCGAGACCGCCGTGGAGGCCGCCCACCGCGAGGCGGCCGAGGAGATCGGCGTGTCCGACCTCGTCCTGGAGTTCCTCACCACCATGCAGCGCACCCGGGGCGGGGAGCCGATCGACGAGCGGGTCGACTTCTTCTTCGCCGCGCGCTCGTGGTCGGGAGAACCCACCCTCCAGGAGGGCAAGGCCGCCGACCTGCGGTGGTGCCCTCTCGACGGGCTCGACACCCTCCCGGGGCCGGTCGTCCCCCACGAGAGGGTGGTGCTCGAGGCGCTGCGCACGCGCACGCTGGAGCCGTACAGCACGCACGGCTTCGTCACGGGGTGACCAGCATGTCCGAGACCAGCACGACCAGCGACTCCACCGCCTCCACCGGCAGCGACCTGGGGCCGATGCCCCAGCCCGAGGCCACCAGGCCCCAGCTCGTGCCGGGCGGGCCCGACGCGGTGCTCGAGGCGCAGCGCAGCCCGGTGGTGCCGGACGTCGCTGCCGAGGCCAACCCGGCCACCGCCGCCACGCCCGAGGCGAACCGCTCCGGGGAGGACACCTCCACCCAGGCCACCCGCGGCGAGAAGGCCCCGGCGGCGCCGGAGTCCCCCGCCTGAGCCCACGGGCCTCGTCCGTCCGGCCTGGACGCAGACGTGGGCCGACCGGAACAACCGCGCGAACGCGCTGGTCCGTGCAGCGAACCCGCAGGTCAGCGGCGTGCCGCGGACGACGGCTCGGCGTCGTTCCGGTCCGTCGCCGTCATGCGGCGGCCCTGAGCCGCACCGCGTCCCGCAGGGTCTGCTCGACCCGGCGCGGGTGGAGCATCACCTCTTCCCAGCTGAACCTCAGCACCGTCCAGCCGTGGACGACCAGGGCGTGGTAGCGGGCGGCGTCCCTGGCGAGGTCGGCCCGGCCATCGTGCGAGCCCGGGCACTCCCCGGACCCCTCAGGCCGGCGACCAGGTCGAGGAGGTCCCGGCGCGCCAGGCCGTCGCGCAGGGCCGAGTCGGCCACGCAGAGCGACTCGGCGAAGGGCAGCGACCGCAGGCAGTCGACCACGGTCCGGTCGATCGAGGTCACCCCGGCCTGCTGCTCGGCCCGGGTCACGGGCGACCACCGGACGTCGGCCCCGTCCGCCTGCCCGGCGGCGAGGCGGCGGTGCCGCGGGACGGTGACGACCGGACGATCGGACGATCGGACGATCGGGCGCCCACTGGACGGCCAGTCCGTGCAGCAGGGCCGCGCTGAGGTGCGAGGCAGTCCCGGAGAGGCGGGCCGCCTCCGTCCTCGCGCGGTCGGCCCCGGGCAGCGCGTAGCGGCCGCGGGCGACGCGGACGACCGCGCCGCTGTCCCGAGCGGCCTCGGCGCGGGCGCGGCCGGGCCGCACGTGCACGCGGCTCTCCACAGGGACGTCGCGGGACCGGAACGACGCACGACCGCAGGCCGGTGGCTGTGCGAACCCGCCGGTCAGCGCGTCGTCACCACCAGGGGCCGACCGTTCTTCCGGTCCGCCGACGAGAAATCCGACAAGCTCAGAGCCGGGTGACGTCCAGCGGGGTCTCGACGACGCCGTCCGCACCGGCCTCGACGAAGTAGGCGCCGGCGGCGTCGGTCTCGGCGTACGCGCCCACCATCTCGGTGCCGCGGTAGAGCACCCCGGCGCCGTCGTCGGTGGCGTACCCGGCGGGCAGGGTGCCGTCGGCCACCAGCGACTGGAACAGCGGGCGCCGCTGCGGCTCGCTGTCGTAGTGGACGCCGTTGCTGAAGGGCACCAGGCCGAGGCCGTTGGTGACCGGGCGCAGCTCGGGGCCGAAGGAGTCGGTGGTGCCGCCGGTGTGCCAGCAGATGGAGCCGGCCGAGACACCGGTGAGCACGACGCCGGCCTCCCAGGCGGAGCGCATCGCCTCGTCCACGCCGTGCAGGCGCCACATGGCGAGCAGGCCGGCCACGGAGCCGCCCCAGACCCACACCACGTCGGCGTCGAGGAGGTGGGCGGTCACGTCCTCGACGTTGGGCATCGTGAACAGCTGCAGGTGCGAGCCGGTCCAGCCGCGGGTCTGCACCGCGTCGTAGAAGTCGCGGATCAGGCCCGGCGAGTCGCCGCAGGCGGTGCCGAGGAAGCAGACCTTGGGAGCACGGCCGGTGACCCCGGCCAGGTCGACGGCCAGCTCGGTGAGCGGGCCGGGCTCGAACCTCGTGCGGGTGCCCATGACGGCACCGCCAGAGGTCGCGAGGATGGTGGGGGCGTCAGCGGGCACGGCGGACCTTCCGAGAGAGGTTCGTCAAGGATCCCTGACCGTAGCGGAGCGTCCGCGCGCGACGATGCGCGGGGCGCGCCCGCGAGGGGCCGGGGGGTGCCCCGATGCTGCCACCTCGGCCCGGCCGCGCGCTGCACCGGGGCGAGCGTCGGTGCGTCAGCGGCAGGCCGGGGCGTCCGGCAGCGGGGCCGGGACGCCGACGGTGGGCATGCCCAGGCCGACACCCGCCGGTGCCGGCGGGGCGGCGTGGCGGCGCTCCCAGGCGTCGCCCGAGCGGGTGCGGCGCACCGCGTGCACGGTGTCGGCGACGAGGTGGTGCGGGGCGGCGTAGGTGACCTCGACGGTGACCATGTCGCCCGGGCGCGGCTCGCCGAGCGAGGCGTCTGGCACGGCGAAGTGCACGAGCCGGTTGTCGGGAGCGCGGCCGGAGAGCCGGCGGGTCTCGGCGTCCTTGCGCCCCTCCCCCTCGGCGACCATCACCTCGAAGGTGCGGCCGACCTGGAGCTTGTTCTGCTCCCAGGAGATCTCCTCCTGGAGCGCGACGAGGCGCTGGTAGCGGTCCTTCACGACGGACGCCGGCACCTGGTCGTCCATCGTGGCCGCCGGCGTGCCGGGGCGGATGGAGTACTGGAAGGTGAAGGCGCTGGAGAACTTCGACTCCGCGACCACGCGCAGCGTCTCGGCGAAGTCCTCCTCGGTCTCGCCGGGGAAGCCGACGATGATGTCGGTGGTGATCGCGGCGTGCGGGATCTGCTCGCGGACGCGCTCGATGATGCCCAGGAACTTCGACGAGCGGTACGAGCGGCGCATCGCCTTGAGGACGCGGTCGGAGCCGGACTGCAGCGGCATGTGCAGGCTGGGCATCACGTTCGGGGTCTCGGCCATCGCGTCGATGACGTCGTCGGTGAACTCGGCCGGGTGCGGGCTGGTGAAGCGCACCCGCTCGAGGCCCTCGATGTCGCCGCAGGCGCGCAGCAGCTTGGAGAAGGCCTGGCGGTCGCCGAACTCGACGCCGTAGGCGTTCACGTTCTGGCCGAGCAGGGTCACCTCGGTGACGCCCTCGGCGACCAGCGCCTCGATCTCGGCGAGGATCTCGCCGGGGCGGCGGTCCTTCTCCTTGCCGCGCAGGCTCGGGACGATGCAGAACGTGCAGGTGTTGTTGCAGCCGACGCTGATCGAGACCCAGGCCGCGTAGGCCGAGTCGCGCTTGGTGGGCAGCGTCGACGGGAAGACCTCGAGGCTCTCCAGGATCTCGACCTGGGCCTCCTCGTTGGCCCGGGCGCGCTCCAGCAGAGCGGGCAGAGAGCCGATGTTGTGGGTGCCGAAGACGACGTCCACGTACGGCGCCTTGGCCGTGATGGTGTCGCGGTCCTTCTGCGCGAGGCAGCCGCCGACGGCGATCTGCATGCCCGGCTTGGCCGCCTTCACCGGCGCGAGGTGGCCGAGGTTGCCGTAGAGCTTGTTGTCGGCGTTCTCCCGCACGGCGCAGGTGTTGAACACGACGACGTCCGCCTGCTCGCCCGACGGCGCAGCCGTGTAGCCCGCGTCCTCCAGGAGGCCTGTGAGGCGCTCGGAGTCGTGGACGTTCATCTGGCACCCGTAGGTCTTGACCTCGTAGGTGCGGGGCTGCGCGAGCGGGGCGGCGGTCTCGGTCATGGCCTCACCAGGGTAGGAGCCTCCCGTGACGAGCGGGAATCGTGAGCGCTCAGAGCACGACCCACGCGGCAGTCCCGTGCATGATCGCCACCGTCGGCACCTCGACGAGGAGAGGGTGCGCGAACACGAATCCGTCGGCGCTGTCCCGGACCCAGGACGAGATGGGCCGAGCGTGCGACCACCCGTGCTCGATCACCACGAAGCAGCCGCCGAACGTGAGCACTGCCGGCAGCACCGTGAGCGGGGCCAGGACGAGGTGGAGGCCGGTGAACCAGAGCATGAACGATCCGGCGAGCAGGCTCATGACCGCGACTCGGGTCCAGCCGGACAGCAGGACGGAGCGCAGGCGCGCCCCGGCCGAGGCCGCGCGACCGGCGCGCTCGGACCCCGGGCGGGTGTGGGTGGACGGGAGGTCGGTGCGGTGCGAGGTGGTCATGCCCGAGAGGCTGCCCGCGGCCGGGACGGCGAACCCGACGCCGCCGCAGCCTGTGGAGAACCACCGACCCCGCCTCGTCCTGGCCCACTCGTTCCGACACCTGTCAGGCATCGCCGACTGACCCGGTCCGGCCAGCGCCGTGACCCTCGCGTGGCACCACTGGGCCTGTTTCGTGACCCGTCAGGGCCAGGGGGGGATGGCTCCGAACCTGAGAACTTGGTTAGGGTGCCGACGCATGACGGCAGAAGCGACTGCGGCCGAGACCGCCGCCCGCCCCGGCGAGCCCCTCGTGGTGCTCGACCACGTGGACAAGCACTTCGGCTCCCTCCACGTGCTCCAGGACATCGAGCTCACGGTCAACCGTGGCGAGGTCGTCGTGGTCATCGGCCCCTCCGGCTCGGGCAAGTCCACGCTCTGCCGGACGATCAACCGCCTCGAGACGATCGACGACGGCTCCATCACCCTCGACGGCGAGCCGCTGCCCGCCGAGGGCAAGGCGCTCGCCCGCCTGCGCGCCGAGGTCGGCATGGTCTTCCAGTCCTTCAACCTGTTCGCGCACAAGACGATCCTCGAGAACGTCACGCTGGGCCCGATCAAGGTCCGCGGGATGAAGAAGTCCGAGGCCGACAAGCTGGCCAAGGAGCTCCTGGACCGCGTGGGCGTCGGGCACCAGGCCGACAAGTACCCCGCCCAGCTCTCCGGCGGCCAGCAGCAGCGCGTCGCCATCGCCCGCGCGCTGGCGATGCAGCCGAAGGTGATGCTCTTCGACGAGCCCACCTCGGCGCTGGACCCCGAGATGATCAAGGAGGTCCTCGACGTCATGGTCGACCTCGCGCAGCAGGGCATGACCATGGTCGTGGTGACCCACGAGATGGGCTTCGCACGCACCGCCGCCGATCGCGTCGTGTTCATGGCCGACGGCGCCATCGTCGAGGAGAACACCCCCGAGGAGTTCTTCACCAACCCGCAGAGCGCTCGTGCGCAGGACTTCCTCGGGAAGATCCTCAAGCACTGAGGCGCACCCGGCCGATCCCTCGGCCCCTCACACCTCTCCCCGCCGACCACCGGCGGGGAAGCACCGCACATCCATCGAAGGAGACCCCCGTGCGACTCAACCGACTCAAGGCCGGCGCCGCTGCGGCAGGCCTCGCCCTCGCCCTCACCGCGTGCGGCTCCGACTCCGGTTCCGACGTCGAGGTCGCGAGCGACACCGACTTCCCCGCCGGCTCCACCATGGCCGAGATCGCCGACGCCGGCACCATGACCGTGGGCACGAAGTTCGACCAGCCCGGCTTCGGCCTGGCCAACCTCGAGGACGTCCCCGAGGGCTTCGACGTCGAGGTCGCCAAGATCATCGCCGGCGCCATGGGCATCGCCCCCGAGGACATCGAGTGGACGGAGACCCCCTCCGACATCCGCGAGCAGGTCATCGAGGACGGCGACGTCGACATGGTCGTGGCCACGTACACGATCAACGACGAGCGCAAGCAGCGCATCACGTTCGCCGGCCCGTACTACACCGCCGGCCAGCAGCTCATGGTCGCCTCGGACAACGACACCATCACCGGCCCCGACGACCTCGCGAGCAACCCGGACGCCAAGGTCTGCTCGGTCACCGGCTCGACCCCGGCCGACCAGATCAAGGAGTACCTGGCCAGCGACGACCAGCTCGTGCTGTTCGACGTCTACGAGAAGTGCGCGGACGCCCTGAGCACCGGCCAGGTCGACGTCGTCACCACCGACAACGTCATCCTGCTGGGCCTCTCCTCCGAGGCCGACGGCGAGTTCAAGCTCGTCGGCGAGCAGTTCACCGAGGAGCCCTACGGCATCGGCATCGCCAAGGGCGACACCGAGTTCTGCGAGTTCATCAACACCACGCTGCAGGAGAACGAGGACGCCTACAACGAGGCCTGGGCCTCGACGGCCGGCGAGGTCGAGGGCACCGAGGCCCCCACCCTCCCCGAGCCCGACGAGTGCGTCTGAGCCTCGACAGGCACCACGCGCGGCCCGGCGAGGGGCCGCGCAGCAGGACGGGGGCGGGGGCCCCCCCCCCCCCCCGCCCCCCGCCCCCCCCCCGGGGGGGGGGCCGCGCCCCCCCCCCCCCCCCCGGGCCCCGGGGGGGGGGCCCCCCCCGCGGGGGGGGGGGGCCCCCCCCCCCCCCCCCCGTCCCCCGTCCCGGACCGAGTGAAGGAGCCGCGCCGTGGGACCGGTGATCGACAACCTCGACCTGTACTGGTCGGGATTCCTCCAGTCGCTGGAGTTCATCCTGTGGTGCCTGGTGGGCTCCCTGCTGGTGGGGACCGTGATGGCGGCCTTCCGGGTCTCGCCCGTGCCGTCGCTGCGGGCGCTGGCGGTGGCCTACGTCAACGTCTTCCGCAACACGCCGCTCACCATCGTGCTGTTCTTCATGGCGTTCGGCCTGCCCGAGCTCGGCATCAACCAGAGCTACTTCTTCTTCGCGGCGCTCGGCCTGATCCTCTACACCGGCGCGTTCGTGTGCGAGGCGCTCCGCTCGGGCGTGAACGCGGTCCCGGCCGGTCAGGCCGAGGCGGCCCGCGCCCTGGGCCTCACGTTCACACAGTCGATGCGCCAGGTGATCCTGCCGCAGGCGTTCCGCAGCGCGATCCCGCCGCTGGGCAGCGTCCAGATCGCGATGTTCAAGAACTCGGCCGTGGCCGGCGCCTTCGGCATCGGCGGTGACCTCTACAGCGTGGGCAAGACCCTCACCAGCGCTCGCGGCTACGACTACGTCCCGGTGCTGACCGGCGTAGCCATCGGCTACCTGATCATCACCCTGACGGCCGCGGCACTGCTGACCCTCCTCGAGCGGAAGGTGGCGATCGTCCGATGACGGACTCCTCCAGCGTCCTCTTCGACGTCCCCGGCCCCAAGGCACGTCGCCGGGCCCAGGTGCTCACCGTCGTCGGTGGCCTCGCGATCCTCGCCCTCGTCGCGCTCGCGGGCATGCGCCTCGCCGAGCGCGGGCAGTTCGACGCCGAGCTGTGGAGCCCGTGGATCAACCCCACGGACGAGAACTTCGCCCAGGTCTGGCGGCTCGTCGGCGAGGGCCTGCTCGCCACGGTGATCGCGGCGGCCCTGGCGATCGCGCTGTCGCTCGTCGTCGGCATCGCGGTCGGCGTGGCGCGCATGATGTTCACGCCGATCCTGCGGATCCCCGTCGTCGCGTTCATCGAGCTGTTCCGTGGCCTGCCGGTGGTCATCACGATCGTCTACGTCTGGCGGGCGATCGTCGAGACCGAGGTCCCGATCGACTGGCTGCCCGGGGACGACGCGCTGTGGTACCTGGTCATCGGCCTCACGCTCTACAACTCCGTGATCATCGCCGAGATCCTCCGTGCCGGCGTCGCCTCCCTCCCCCGCGGCCAGCGCGAGGCGGGCCTGGCCATCGGCATGACGCCGTGGCAGACGATGCGGAGCATCCAGCTGCCGCAGGCGTTCCGCACGATGCTGCCCGCCCTGGTCAGCCAGCTGGTCGTGATCCTGAAGGACACGTCCCTGGTCGCCGTCATCGGTCTGGGCTACCGGGAGCTGCTCGACCGCGGCAACCAGATCGCGCAGTTCCTGGACAACCCGATCCAGTCGCTGTTCATCGTGGGCGCGATCTACGTCGTCATCAACTACACGCTGTCGCGGATCGCGATCTGGCTCGAGCGACGGCTCAGCCGGGCGTCGTCGTCCGCCGACGAGCCGGAGCCCGAGCCCGCCACAGCGGGCGCCTGAGCACCCGGCCCCGACGCGCCCCGACGCAAGCAGCGCCCGCCACCTCGGTCGAGGTGGCGGGCGCTGCTGCGTGCGCGGTCAGTCCTTCTTGCGCGGCGTCACCCAGAGATGGATGACGCCCTCGATGACGACGGTGCCGTCGGGGGGGGGGGGGGGGCCCCCCCCCCCCCCGGCCCCGCCCCCCC
>NZ_JAMJPH010000008.1:0-27743 GCF_023554635.1 Nocardioides bruguierae | reverse complement strand
CTCCGGGCGCGGCGCCCCCCAGTGTTGGATGCCGCCCCCCCCGGGGGGGGGGCGGGGGGGGGGGGGGCCGCCCCCCCCCACGTCGAGGGCCGGCTCGTCCGAGGTCCACTGCTCCGGGTCGGTCTCGGCCACGCACGTGACGTCGCTGCTGGCCTTCGCGGTGTAGGCCACGTCCATGCCCTTCGGTATCCACCGCTTGTCGGCGGGGATGGTCACCTCGGCGAGGGCGCCCATCGCGGCTTCCAGCCCGTTGCACAGCGCGATGGCGTGCAGGGTGCCGATGTGGTTCTTCACCCCGCGTCGCAGCGGGATCACCAGCTCGGCCCGGTTGGGCTCGAGCACGGTGAACCGCGGACGGATGGTGGCGAAGTAGGGGGCCTTCTGCCCGAAGAGGAGGGAGAAGACCCGCTTGCCGAGGACGGGGCCGACGACCGGCAGGTTCGTCGTGGTGCGCCACAGCGCGTGGACCGAGCTCATGTGAGCCAGCCTACAACGGATCTACCGATCGGTAACTTGCGTGCGCGAACCGAGCCTCAGGTCATGGAGAGGAAGCTGCGCTCGAGGCGAGCGACCTCCTCCTCCGAGAGGTCGGCCAGCGAGCGACGCAGCTCGGTGGCGATGAGGGCGAAGCCGGCCCGGTCGAGGGCGCGCGAGACGGCCTTGAGCTGGCTCAGCACGTCGTCGGTCTCGCGACCTTCCTCGATCATGCGCAGCACGCCACCGAGCTGACCCTGCGCACGGCGCAGGCGGTTGACGACGCTGACGAGCTCAGGCTTGCTGTCCATGACGGGTGGTGCCTCTCTGCTGCGGGAATCTGTCTGTGGCTCGACCCCATGTCGAGCCGCCAGTCGCCGGTCCGGTCTCCCGCACTCCCCCGTGTCGTTCTCCGGTCGACGCCCAACACTTCTCCAACGCTCCTCGTGGGTCGAGGTTATGCCCGCACGGGCATCTGGTGAGAGAAGTGTCAGTGATCACCTGTCGCCCGAACGACAGGGTGGTGCTCAGCCTGCCGAGCATCCGGGTACCCCGTGGGGGATTCCCGGAGATTTGCCCAACTTCGGGCAGGTCGCTCGTCGACAAGCATCCCATGACGTCCCGGCGTGAACGTCCGCGACGCTCCGACAAGGTCCTCACGACCTCACAGCCTAGTAGACCGGTCCAGCCCGGAAGGCCGATCAACCCCAGTGCCTTCCTCTCGACGACGGGATTGTCTCGACATCGAGAATCTCGACGGTCCGCGGCATGGCCTACACTGGTCGGGTGCGGGACGACGTCGACGAGCTGAGCGAGGCCTGGGGCCGCGAGCGCCCCGACCTGGACATCGCCCCCGTCGCGGTCTTCAGCCGGATCAGCCGACTGGCCCGCCACCTCGACCTGGCCCGCCGCGAGGCGTTCACCGCCGAGGGCATCGAGGCCTGGGAGTTCGACGTGCTGGCCGCGCTGCGGCGCGCCGGCGGCTCCTACGAGCTCTCCCCCGGTCGGCTGATCCGCGAGACGCTCGTGACCAGCGGGACCATGACCAACCGCGTCGACCGGCTCACCTCCCGCGGGTTCGTCGAGCGTCACCCCGACCCGGCCGACCGCCGGGGCGTCCTCGTCCGGCTCACGCCCGAGGGCCGCGCCGTCGTCGACAGCGCCTTCACCCGCCTCCTGGACGCCGAGCGCGTCCTGCTGGCCTCGCTGCCGGCCGAGCAACACGAGGATTTGGCCGACCTGCTGCGCACCCTCCTGGTGCCCTTCTCGGGCACGCCGCACGCCTGAGGCCGCGCGGGCCCGGGCTGCGAGGTCAGGCCGCGAGGTCGCGCACGCCGCCCAGGACGGCCCGCGCGTGCTCGCGCCCCAGCCGCACGTGCTCGGCGGTGCGCGAGAAGTCGTGCATCCGCACGTCCAGGTCGGGGGCGGTCAGGTGCACGAGCTCCACCCCGGCCAGGTCGACCCGCGGACGGATGCGCATGGAGACCGACAGCGCGGCCAGCAGCACGTCGATCGGGTGCCGCAGGGGCCGGTTCCGCGGGCCCACGGTGGCGTCGAGGAGGAACACCCGTGTCGGCGCCAGGGCCGTGGCACCGGCCAGCGGCACCAGGTCGCCGATCCCGCCGTCGACGTGCGTCCCGGCCAGGCCGTCGTCCCCCGGCAGGACGACGGGCGGGAACACGCTCGGCAGGGCGGTCGAGGCGAGCAGCACCGACCGCAGCAGCCCGGTGTCGTGGTACACGGCCTCCCCGGTCTCCAGCCGCGCGGTGCACACGCGCACGGGCACGGGCAGGTCCTCCAGCCGGCGGGCCGTCGTCCACGCGTCCACGAGCCGCTCCAGGCCCTCGGTGCGGTAGAGGGAGGTGCGATGCCGCAGCACGTGCAGCGGACGGCCCCAGTGGCTGCCGGGGAAGACGTCGCGCGAGCGCAGCCGCAGCCAGTGCTCGGCCAGCTCGTCGGCGCCGTCGACCGGGTCGTGGCCGGCCAGGTAGGTGGCGTTGAGCGCCCCCACCGAGGTGCCGACGAAGCCGGCGGGGCGCACCCCGTGCTCGGCCAGGGCCTGCATCATGCCGACCTGCACGGCGCCGCGCGAGGCGCCTCCGGTGAGGACGAGGACGTCACGGTTCGTCTGCACGGGCACCTCCTGGGCGACGGGCGACACGGGGGCATCGGGGGCGGCTGGTCCCAGTCCTGATCGGCCGTGATCGGGCGCGGTTGAGGCCGTGCCGGCACGCGCGTCAGTCGCGGCGGGCCACCGCGAAGACCCGCCGGAACGGCAGGACCGTGCCGTGCTCCCCCGGCGGGTACGCCTCGCCGAGCGCCGCCCGGTAGGCCTCCACGAACGCCGGGCGCAGGTCGTCGGGCAGCGCGTCCAGGGTCGGCCGGGCCCCGGTGGCACTGACCCAGGTGAGGACCGGGTCGGGCCCGGTGAGCACGTGCAGGTAGGTGGTCTCCCAGGCCTCGACGGTGCAGCCGGCACCAACGAGGACCTCCAGGTAGTCGGCCGGGTCGTGGGCGTGGGGGAAGGCCACGCCGCCGAGGTGCTCGGCGTACGGCTCCCGGGCGCCCAGCCCGCGCAGCAGGGCGTGGCTGGGCGCGTCCTGGTTGCCGGGCACCTGCAGCGCCAGCAGGCCGCCGGGGGCGAGCCGGGAGACCAGCGTGGGCAGCAGCGCGAGGTGCCCGGGGACCCACTGGAGCGTGGCGTTGCTGACGAGCACGTCGACCGGGTCGCCGGGCTCCGCCGCCCAGTCGCGCAGGTCCGCGTGCCGGACCTCGAGACCCTCCACGCCCTCCAGCTCGCGCGCCCGCTGCACCATGGCGGCGCTCGCGTCCACGCCGAGCACGTGCGCGTCCGGCCAGCGGTGCACCAACAGCGCCGTCAGCGTCCCGGGTCCGCAGCCGAGGTCGACGACACGACCCGGGGCGGACGCCGGCACCCGGGCGAGCAGGTCGAGGAACGGGCGCGCCCGCTCGTCCGCGTACGTCAGGTAGTGCCCGGGGTCCCAGTCACCGCTGCGCACGTCCGCCCGCCCGTCCCCTCACTCGAGGAGCTCGGCGGCCTCCAGCCACTCGGCCTCGACGTCGTCCTTCTCCGCCGCCAGGGCGGAGAGCTCCGCGGAGAGGCCTGCGAGCCGCTCGTGGTCGGTGGCGTGCTCCAGGACGGCGGCGTTCAGCTCCGCCTCCCGCTCGCCGATCCGCTCCAGCCGCTTGTCCAGCCGCGCCAGCGTCTTGCGCGCGGCCCGCTCGTCGGCGGAGCCGGCCTTGGCGCGGCCGGCGGAGGACCCGGCCGGAGCCCCGGGAGCGGCCGGGGAGGCGGCCTCGGCGCGCTCCTGGGCGGCCAGGAGGGCCGTCCGCCGCTCGAGGTACTCGTCGACGCCACGCGGCAGCAGCGAGACCTGGCCGTCGCCGAGCAGCGCCCAGGTGGCGTCGGTGACGCGCTCGAGGAAGTACCGGTCGTGGGAGACCACGACGAGCGTGCCCGGCCAGGAGTCGAGGAAGTCCTCGAGCACCCGCAGCGTCTCGATGTCGAGGTCGTTGGTGGGCTCGTCGAGGAGCAGCACGTTGGGCTCCTCCAGCAGCAGCTTGAGCAGCTGGAAGCGGCGGCGCTCGCCACCGGAGAGGTCGCCCAGGCGCGCGGTGAGCCGGTCGCCGGTGAACCCGAACTGCTCCAGCAGCGCGGTCGGGGTCAGCTCGCGGCCGCCGACGGTCCTCACCTCGGCCTTGGTGCGCTCGATCGTGGCCAGCACCCGGGCCTCGGGGTCGACCTCGTCGATCGCCTGCGTCAGGTGGGCGAGCGCGACGGTGCGGCCGTGCTTGACCCGGCCCGCGGACGGCGGCACGGCGCCGGAGACCAGGTTGAGCACGGACGTCTTGCCGGCGCCGTTGACGCCGACGAGACCGATCCGGTCGCCGGGGCCGATGCGCCAGGTGGCGCGCTCGAGCAGCCGCCGGTCGCCGCGGACCAGGTCGACGTCCTCGAGGTCCACGACGTCCTTGCCCAGGCGCTGGGTGGCGAACTTCTCCAGCTCGAGCCGGTCGCGCGGCGGCGGCTCGTCCTCGATGAGCTGGTTGGCCGCGTCGATGCGGAACTTCGGCTTCGAGGTGCGCGCGGGGGCGCCGCGACGCAGCCAGGCGAGCTCCTTGCGCACGAGGTTCTGCCGCTTCTCCTCGGTGGCCGCGGCCTGGCGGGCGCGCTCGGCCTTGGCGAGGGTGAAGGCGGCGTAGCCGCCCTCGTAGACGTCGACGGCGCCGTCGTGGACCTCCCACGTCCACTGGCAGACCTCGTCGAGGAACCACCGGTCGTGGGTGACGACGACGAGCGCGGAGCTGCGGCGGGCCAGGTGCCGGGCCAGCCAGGCGACGGCCTCGACGTCGAGGTGGTTGGTGGGCTCGTCGAGGACGAGCAGGTCGTCGTCGGCCAGCAGCAGCGAGGCCAGCGCGCAGCGGCGGCGCTCGCCGCCGGAGAGCCCGACGACGGCGCGGTCGAGCTCGACGCCCGCCAGCAGCTCGGTGACGACCTCGCGGGTGCGCGGGTCGGCGGCCCACTCGTGGTCGGCGCGACCACCGAGGACGGCCTCGCGCACCGAGTGGGTGTCGTCGAGCCGGTCTCCCTGGTGCAGGTAGCCGACGAGCAGCCCGCGCTGGGCCGAGACGCGGCCGTCGTCCGGCTCCTCCTGGCCCGTCATGACCCGCAGCAGCGTGGTCTTGCCGTCGCCGTTGCGGCCGACGATGCCGATCCGGTCGCCGGAGCCGACGCCGAGCGAGACCTCGCTCAGCAGCGGGCGGACGCCGTAGGACTTGGAGACCTTCTCGAGGTTGAGCAGGTTCACGGGGGCGGCCATCAGGCGTGCTCCACCACGTGGACGCCGGCG
The DNA here is from genome assembly GCF_023554635.1 of Nocardioides bruguierae. NCBI lineage: Bacteria > Bacillati > Actinomycetota > Actinomycetes > Propionibacteriales > Nocardioidaceae > Nocardioides > Nocardioides bruguierae. The sequence continues at coordinate 22,398 of NZ_JAMJPH010000008.1, read as the reverse complement.
ACGGGCGCCGGGACGGCGGTGACCCGCTCGTGCCCCAGCCCGGCCAGCTTCTCGCGGGCCGCGTCGGCCTCCTCCCGACTGGCGCACAGCACCAGCACGGTGGGACCGGAGCCGGAGAGCACCGCGCCCCGGCCGCACGAGCCGGCGTCCTCGAGGGTGCGGCGCAGGTCCGGGCGCAGGTGGAGCGCGGGCTCCTGGAGGTCGTTCCACAGGGTGACGCCGACGAGGTCGACCTGGGCGTTGACCAGGCCCTCGACCAGCGTGGTCGGCAGCTCCAGCGCGTGCGGGTCGGGCTCGGTGCCCTGCTGGGCGTGCAGCTCGTCGAACGCGCGGTAGACGGCCGGCGTCGAGAGGCCCTCGTCGCTCTCGATGACGACCCACCACCAGCCGCCGGCGTCCTCGAGGTCCTCCAGCTGCTCGCCGCGGCCGCGGCCCACGGCGGTGCCGCCGAGGAGGGAGAAGGGGACGTCGCTGCCCAGCTCGGCCGCGATGGCCAGCAGGTCGTCGTCGGAGGTCTGGAGGTCCAGGGCACGGTCGACGGCCACGAGGGCGGCCGCGGCGTCCGCCGAGCCGCCGGCCATGCCGCCGGCCACCGGGATGGACTTGTGGATCGTCATCGCGGCAGCCCGGTGCTCCATGCCGTGGTGGGCGAGCAGGCGGCGCGCGGCGCGCAGCGCGATGTTGGAGTCGTCCGTGGGCACCGCTTCCAGGTCCAGGCGCGGGTCGCCGACGACCCGCAGCGACCACTCCGTGGCCTCGCTGACGGTGACGTCGTCGTAGAGCCCCACCGCCTGGAAGACGGTGGTCAGCGGGTGGAACCCGTCCGCGGCGAGCGCGGCGACACCGAGATAGAGGTTGATCTTGGCCGGCGCCCGCACCGTGACCCGGGGGCCGAGGGGCTCGTCGGTCAGCAGGCTCACGCGTTCTCCTCCCCCGGTGACCCGGGGCTCTTCTCCTGGCTGTCGGTGGCCCGGGTCCGGGCCTTGCCCGACCTGGCGGTGGCGGACCACCCGGTGGCGGCGAGCGCCTCGGCGACCGCGACGAAGTGGTCGATGACCAGGCTCTCACCCCGGGCCAGCGGGTCGACGCCCGCACCCGCCAGGGCCTCGTCCACCGACGCGGCGGGGGCGATGGCGCGCAGGGCCCCGCGCAGGGCCTTGCGGCGCTGGGCGAACGCGGCGTCGACGACGGCGAAGACGTCCTCGCGCCGCACCGGGCCGCCCGAGGGGCCGAGCGGTGCCGGGTGGCTGGTCCAGGCGACGAGCCCGGAGTCCACGTTGGGTGCGGGCCAGAAGACGTTCCGCCCGATCGCGCCGGCGCGGCGGACGTCGGCGAACCACGCGGCCTTGACCGAGGGCACGCCGTAGACCTTCGAGCCGGGCTTCGCGGCGAGCCGGTCGGCGACCTCGGCCTGCACCATCACCAGCCCCCGCTCCAGCGACGGCAGGAGCGCGAGCAGGTGCAGCAGCACCGGCACCGAGACGTTGTAGGGCAGGTTGGCGACCAGCGCCGTGGGCGGCGGGCCGGGCAGGGCGTCCACCTTGAGGGCGTCGGAACCCACGATCTCGAGGTCGCCCTCGCGACCGGGGGCCCGCTCGGCGATCGTGCGCGGGAGCCGGGAGGCGAGCAGGTCGTCGATCTCGATCGCCACGACCCGCGGCACCACCTCGAGCAGGGCCAGGGTCAGGGACCCCAGCCCGGGGCCGACCTCGACGACGACGTCGGCCTCGCCCACGCCGGACTCGCGCACGATGCGGCGCACGGTGTTCGGGTCGATGACGAAGTTCTGGCCGCGCTGCTTGGTGGGGCGCAGGCCGAGCTCGTCCGCGAGCAGACGCACCTCCGCCGGCCCGAGCAGGCTCGGACCGGCGGAGGTGTCTGTCATGGGGTCAGGCTAGTCGGCCCGGGGCCGTCGACCGCACTCGGCGGCGACGGGCGCCGATCAGGCGCCGACCAGGCGCCGATCAGGTCGGGAGGCCGAGCGAGGCCGCGCAGCCGGGCCAGGCGCCGTAGCCGCCGTTGGCGTCACGGAGCTTGGTGGCGATGGCGATCTGGGTCTCGCGGCTGTTCTCGCTCGGGAGACCGGTGCCGCCGTAGGCCTGCCAGGTGCTGAGGTTGAACTGGAGGCCGCCGTAGTAGCCGTTGCCGGTGTTGATGGCCCAGTTGCCGCCGGACTCGCACTGGGCGAGCTGGTCCCACACGGTGCTGCCGGAGGCGAAGTTGGTGGCGGTGCTCGACTTCGTCGCCTTGGGCTCGGGTCGCGCCTTGGTGCCGACCTCGACGACCTCGTCGACCGGCTCCGTGGTGACGACGGCCTTCACGAGGGTGCGCTTGACGACCTCGCCGTTGCGGTAGAGGACGCGGTAGGTCGCGTCGCGGCTGCCGGAGACACCGTCGGTCACGACGGTCTCGGTGCCCTCGAAGGAGGAGGAGTCCTCGCGCTCGACGGTGTCGAAGCCGATGGCCTCGGCCACGGTGCGCTTGCGGACCTCCACGTCGGTGACGACGATCCGGTCGCCGCTCTCGACGGCGGCACGGGGGCCGGGCTTCACCGAGTCGCGGCCGTCCAGCTCCACGCCGGCGGCGGCGAGCGCCTCGCGGACGGTGGAGACGGTGTAGGTGCGGGTGACCGGCTTCTTCGCGCCGACCTTGAGCGTCAGCTTCTTCGGCGTGACCACGGAGAGCGTGGCGCCGGAGCGGTCGAGCGTGCCGCCGCGGGAGAGCGAGAGGTCGGCGTTGCCGTAGCTCTGGCCGATCTCGTCCAGGGCGGAGCCGATGTCGGTCGCGGTGACCCAGTAGCTCTTCTTCTCGCCGTCGACCTCGACGTGCAGCTGGCGACCGAACTTCACGGTCACGGCGGTGCCGTCCTCGAGCGACTCGTCCACGCCCGGCGCCACGACGTCGTGCGGGCCGACCTCGACGCCCTCGGCGTCGAGAAGCTCGCCGACGGTGTCGGCACGGGAGTCCACGGTCTGGGTGGAGCCGTCGAGGCTGAGGGTCACGGTCTTGCCGAGGGCTGCGTAGCCCACCGTGGTGCCTGCGAGCGCCAGCACCACGACGGTGGCGAGGGCGACGAGCAGGGCGCGGCTGCGGGCCAGGGTCATCAGCGAGTGCTGCACAGTTCTCCGAACGTCGAGCTACCCGGGCAAGGCGACCGGCGGGCCGGCTGCGGCCGCGGGCAGGACCCGCGGCCGCTCTCGCTCCTCCGGCGCGGTGGGTGCACCGTCCGGCTGCACGAGAGGGCTCCGCCGGTGGGTGCGTGGTGCGCGCCCACCCGGCTGTCAGCGACCCAGAAGACCAGCGAGTCCCGGTGAGCGCAAGTTGATGTCCACAGCCTGTGGACGACCCCTCACCCCGATGTGCCGCTCCCCGGGGGTGGTCGCCGACCTGCGCAAACACCCGGACCCGTGTTCCGACCTGCACGGACGTGATCTTTTCGTGACCTTGCGCGAGCCCGTCCCGCGACGGTCGCCCGGGTGGGACGCGACCCGGACGGCGGTGACGATCTTCACGGGTGGTTCACGACCGGACGAGCACTCCGGGAGCAAGCGTTTGTGACGCCTGTGGTGGGTGTGACGGACGGGGCCGGCGGCCGAGGCCTCAGCGCCCGCTCCCCGCCGCGTGCCCCGCACCGCTCCCCCAGGGCCCGCCGAACGCACGGTCGGTGGTGGCGTCGATCGCCGCGCAGAGCTCGCCCAGGTCCTCGCCACGGGTCTCGGCCATGACCCGCAGCGTGACGGGCACGAGGTAGGAGGCGTTCGGGCGCCCGCGGTAGGGGTGCGGCGTCAGGTAGGGGGCGTCGGTCTCCACGAGCACCCGGTCCTGCGGGGCCACCCGCAGCGCCTCGCGCAGGGCGTCGTTCTTCTTGAACGTCACCGGGCCCGCGAACGACAGGTAGGCGCCGCGGTCGAGGCAGGCCCGCGCGAAGTCTGCGTCGCCGGAGAAGCAGTGCATGACCCAGCGCTCGGGCGCGCCTTCCGCGTCCAGCAGGTCCAGGACGTCGGCGTGGGCGTCGCGGTCGTGGATGACCAGCGTGCGGTCCAGCCGCTTGGCGAGGTCGACGTGGAAGGCGAACGAGCGCTTCTGCGCGGCCACGCCCTCGGGCCCGGTGCGGAAGTAGTCCAGGCCCGTCTCCCCCACGGCGCGCACCTTGTCGTGCGCGGCGGCCAGGCGCTCGATCTCGGCCAGCGCGTCGTCGAGGTCACCGGCGGCGTCCAGCGTGGCGGCGTCGTTGGGGTGGATGGCCACGCCCGCCACGAGGTCCTCGTGGGTGGCGGCGGCCTCGACGGCCCAGCGGGCGCCCTCGAGGTCGCAGCCGATCTGCACGATCCGCGGCACGCCCACCGCGGCCGAGGCGGCCAGCGCGTCCGCGGTGGCCAGCCAGTCGCCGTCGGCGATGTCGAGGTGGCAGTGGTTGTCGACCACCGGGTGCGGCAGCGGCTCCGGCGCCGGCGGGCGCTCGCGGTTGCGGCGGGCGCCGTCCTCGCTGGTCGCCGCGCGGCTGCGCACGGCCCCCTGGTCCTGCTCGCTCACTGCTGCTCCCCGTCCTGCTGGTCCCCGCGCACGTCCTCCCGGTGGCCCAGCACCCGGGCGGCGATCGCCTCGGCGGCGGCCTCGGGCGCCTGGGTCGGTATCCAGTGCGTGACGCCGCCGAGCACGACCAGCTCGTACTCGCCCACCACGAAGTCCTCGCAGCCCTCGGCCGCGGCCCGGCCGATGGCGTCGTCGCCGTCGGACCACACCATCGTGGTGGGCACCCGGACGCGGCCCACCCTCGGCGGCGCCAGCGGCAGCGCGCGGTACCAACCGAGCGCGCCGGTCAGGGCGCCGGTCTCGACGACCTCGGCGCGGAACCGGGCCAGCTCCGGCGTCGTCATGCCGGTGCGCGCCAGCAGGCTCTCCAGGGATCCGCCGGCGCGGCGGGCCAGGGCCTCGGGCACGCGGGGCAGCTGGAAGAAGCCCATGTACCAGGAGCGTCGGGCTTGGTCGGAGCGGGTGAACGAGCGCAGGAACGCCGCGGGGTGCGGCACCGAGAGCGCGGTGAGGGAGGCCACCAGCCCGGGTCGCGCGGCCACCGCCCAGGCGACGGCGGCGCCCCAGTCGTGGCCGGCCACGTGCACGGGCTGCCCGGTGGCGGCGCGGACGGCGGCCACGACCGCCCCGGCGTCGTCCGCGAGGTTCTCCAGCCGGTAGGCGCGGCGCCCGCGCGGCCGGGCCCGCGGGGCGTACCCGCGCTGGTCGACGGCGAAGGTCCGCAGGCCCCGCTCGTGCAGCAGCGGGGCGACCAGCCGCCAGGAGGTCGCGCGCTCGGGGAAGCCGTGCAGCAGGACGATGGGGGTGCCGTCCAGCGGTCCGGTGTCGGTGACGTCGAGGACGAGGCCGTCGGGCGTCGTCACCTGGGTGAGGCGGTCCATCGTGGCTCCGATCTGGGGGCGGCTCGGGGGCTCGGGTGTCAGGCCGGGTGTCAGGCCGGGTGTCAGGCCGGGGGTCAGGCCGACGGGTTGTGCACGAGGTCGTAGACGACCCGCTTGGGCACGCCGGCCAGGCGGGCGACCTCGCGGATCGCGTCCTTGCGCGGGGTGCCCTCGGCCTCCGCGTCGGCGACGGCCGCGAGCAGGGAGGCGGGGTCGCTTCCCACGGCGGCCACCGGCTCGGCGCCGGTGACCACGAGGGTGACCTCGCCGCGGACGCCCCCGGCGGCCCAGTCGGCCAGCTCGCCGAGCCCGCCGCGCACGACCTCCTCGTGGGTCTTGGTCAGCTCGCGGCACACGGCGGCACGGCGGTCGGCGCCGAAGGCCTCGGCCATGGCGCGCAGGGCGGCCTCCGTGCGGTGCGGGGCCTCGAAGAAGACCATCGTCCGCTCCTCCGCGGCGATGCCGGACAGGCGGCGCGACCGCTCGCCGGCCTTGCGGGGCAGGAAGCCCTCGAAGCAGAACCGGTCGACCGGCAGGCCGCTCACGGCCAGCGCGGTCAGCACCGCGCTGGGGCCCGGCACGGCCGTGACCGGCACGTCGTGCTCGACCGCCGCGGCGACGAGGCGGTAGCCGGGGTCGGAGACGCTGGGCATGCCGGCGTCGGTGACGAGCACGACGCGCTCGCCGGCCAGCAGCGCCTCGAGCAGCACCGGGGTGCGGGCCGACTCGTTGCCCTCGAAGTAGGAGACCAGCCGCCCGGGGGCCTCGATCTCGAGCTCGCGCAGCAGCCGGGTCAGGCGACGCGTGTCCTCCGCGGCCACGACGTCGGCGCGCACCAGCTCGGCCGCCAGGCGCGGCGGGGCGTCGTCGACGCGGCCGATGGGGGTCGCGGCGAGGACGAGGCGGCCGGCGGGGCTGTCGCTGCTGTCGGTTCCGGGCACGTCGCCATCCTGCCTCCTGCGGACGAGGAGGGCGATCTCGGCCGGGCGATCCGCCGGGCCCGGTCAGGCGCCGCTGCGTACGATGCCCGCCGTGAGCACCCAGGCGCCGGAGGGCGAGGCAGCACCGCGCCCAGGATCGGCCCAGGGACCCGCACAGGGAGCGGCGGAGCGACAGCTGCTCTCCCGCAGCGCCGGCGGGTCCGGCGTCCCCTCGGCCTGGCAGCGCGCCCGCCACCGGCTGCGCGGCGAGGACCCGGTGATCGCGTGGGCCTCCGCGCTGGCGCTCGGGCTGCTCGCGCTGTTCCTGCGGCTGTGGCACCTCGGCCGCCCGGCGGAGTTCGAGTTCGACGAGACCTACTACGCCAAGGACGCCTGGTCGCTGATCAACCACGGCTACGTCCAGGGGTACGTGGACGACGCCAACGACCAGATCCTCGACGGCACCGTGCGCGGCCTGTGGGACGGCGAGCCGTCGATGATCGTGCACCCCGAGGTCGGCAAGTGGCTGATCGGCCTCGGCGAGAAGCTCTTCGGGATGGACCCGTTCGGCTGGCGCATCGCCGCCGCCGTGATCGGGTCGCTGATGATCGTGGTGATGGTGCGGCTGGTGCGCCGCCTCACCCGCTCCCTCACGCTCGGGCTGGTCGCGGGCGTCCTGCTGATGCTCGACGGGATGCAGTTCGTGCTCTCGCGGCTGGCGCTGCTCGACATCTTCTGCGCGTTCTTCCTGCTCTGCGCGGTGGCGGCGATCGCGGCCGACCGCGACTGGTTCCGGCGCCGCCTCGCCGACCGGCTTCCGGCCCAGGTGGACGGCGGCTTCGGACCCGTCCGCGGGCTGCTGCTGCGGCCCTGGCTGATCGTGGCGGGGGTGAGCTTCGGACTGGCCGCGGGCACGAAGTGGACCGCCGCGTACCCGCTGGCCGCGTTCGGCGTGCTGGTGTGGCTCTGGAGCGCCGGCGCGCGGCGCAGCTTCGGGGTCCGCGGGGCCTGGCTGCGCTCGGCGCTGGTCGACGGCCTCGGCGCGTTCGCGCAGCTCGTGCTGGTCGCGCTCGTGGTCTACGTGACCTCGTGGACGGGCTGGCTGGTGCACGCCTCGCAGTACGAGGAGCACCTCTCCTCGACCCAGTACACGCAGTTCACCGGCTCGGGCCACTGCGACGGGGAGTCGTTCGTCTCCGACGACCCCGACCCCGACGCGCGCTGGCCCACCGCCACGGAGCCGGACGCGAGCGGGCTGGGCGAGGTCGTCCAGTCGCTGCGCTCGCTCTGGTACTACCACCAGGACGTGTACACGTTCCACACGCACTTCCTGAACTGCGCGACCCACACCTACCAGTCGCAGCCGTCGGGCTGGCTGTTCCTCAACCGCCCCGTCGGGGTCGCCGCCGACACCGGCATCGAGCCGGGCACCCGCGGCTGCACCGCGCCCGAGGGCAGCGACTGCCTGCGCCAGGTGCTGCTGATCGGCACCCCGGTGCTGTGGTGGGGCGGCTGCATCGCGCTGCTGTTCTCGTGCGTGATGTGGGTGCTGGCCCGCGACTGGCGCCACGGCGTGGCGGTCGTGGGCACCGCGTCCACGTGGCTGCCGTGGCTGCTCTACGACGAGCGCCCGATCTTCCTCTTCTACGCGATCCTCACGCTGCCGTTCCTGGTGCTGAGCGTGACGCTGGGCATCGGGCACCTGATCGGGCCCTCGCGCGAGCCCACGGCGCGACGCACGATCGGGGTCGTGGTCAGCGGCTCGTTCGTGGTGCTGGTGCTGCTGAACTTCGCGTGGTTCTGGCCGATCTTCACCAACCAGCTGCTGACGCACTCGCAGTGGCTGGGCCGCATCTGGTTCGAGAGGTGGATCTGATGGCGTCACTGCGCCCGTCGACACGACCGGACGGCGGCTGGGAGCCGCTGCCCGAGGCCCTCGCGGCCTTCTGGACCGAGCGGCACCTGTGCACGCTCACCACGCGTCGCCCCGACGGCCGCCCCGCCGTCGTCCCGGTGGGGGTCGCGCTGGACCCCGAGCGGGGCTGCGCGTGGGTGATCGCCGGCGGCGGGTCGCGCAAGGTGCGCACGCTGCGCGCCGCGGCCGCCTCCGGCGACCCGCTGGACTCCTTCGTGGCCGCCTGCCAGGTGGACGGGGCACGCTGGTCGACCCTCGAGGCGCAGGCCGAGGTCGTCGACGACCCGGCCGAGGTCGCCCGTGCCGTCGAGCGCTACGCCGCGCGGTACCGCCAGCCGCGGGAGAACCCCGAGCGGGTGGCGCTGCGCCTCACCGACTGCCGGTTCGTGTTCGGCGCGCGGCTGGCCGGCTGAGGCCGCTCCCCCGCCGGTCGCGCCTCACAGCGGCCAGGTGACCCCGGTCCGGGCCTCGGAGACCTCCCACAGCCGCGCCGCGGTGGCGGTGTCGAGCGCCTCCGCCGACCGTCCCACCGGGCCCGGGGCACCACGGGTGCCGCCGAGACGGGTGGGGCCGACGAAGGTGTTGCCGGGCAGGTCGTCGGTGAGCGCCATGAGGGTGGGGCGGGCGCCCTCGGCCGCGGACGTGGCGACGACCGCGTTGCCGATCGCCATCGCGGCCACGGCCAGCCGGCTGGCGTGGTGGCTCTGGAGATGGGTGGCCGCGTACCCCGGGTGGGCGGCCAGCGCCCGCACCGGCGAGCCGGCGGCGACCAGGCGCCGGTCCAGCTCGAGCACGAACAGCAGGTTCGCCAGCTTGGAGGCCTGGTAGGCTCGGGTCGGGGTGTAGCCGCCGGCGAGCTCGAGGTCGTCGAGGTCGACCTGCGGGCCGCGGTGCAGCAGGGAGGAGACCGCCACGACGCGGTCCGTCACGCGCGGCAGGAGCAGGTTGACCAGCGCGAAGTGGCCCAGGTGGTTGGTGCCCATCTGCCGCTCGAAGCCGTCCGCGGTGCGTCCCTCGGGCACCATCATGATCCCGGCGTTGCACGCCAGGCCGGCGATCGGCCCGTCCCAGGCGTCGGCGAACGCGTGCACCGAGGAGAGGTCGGCCAGGTCGAGGGCCCGCACCTGCGTGGAGCCCGGGCCGGTCACGGACGCGGCGGCCTGCCGGCCACGCTCGGTGTCGCGCACCGCGAGCACGACGTGCGCGCCGGCGCCCACCAGCGCCCTCGTCGTCTCCAGCCCGAGGCCGGAGTTCGCGCCGGTGACCACGTAGGTCGAGCCGGTCAGGTCGGGCAGCGTCAGCGGTGGCGCGGAGGGGAGCAGCGGCATGGGCCCACGCTAGCCAGTGCACCCTCAGCCAGTGCACCCTCGTAGCCGCACCCTCGTAGCCGCACCCTCGCTGCCCCGTTCGCGGCGGGAGCACCGGCGGGGCTACTCGAAGCTCGAGAGCACCTCGCGCACCTCGACCTCGTGGCCGGTGACCACCTCGAGGCGGATGCCCATCGACTCCGGCACGTCCAGCAGGTCCAGCAGGTCCTGGTGCGGCGGCAGGTCTCCCGGTGCCGTCACCGAGACGACCGCGGTGAACCCGTGCAGCTCCACGCCCGTCACCGTGGCCCCGTCGACGTCCGCGACCCACGCGGTGGCGGCACGCTCCACGTCGCGCGTCCAGGTGTCGACGAACCACGCGACCGTGGTGTTGAGCGCCAGCGGCAGGCTCACCAGCAGGACGAGGGTGGTGAGCAGCACGTAGGTGCGGGCACGGGTGCGGCCGTGCCCGGGAGCGGGCACGGCGTAGCCGAGCACGGCGAAGACCAGGGTCCCGGCGAGCACGAGCGCCAGCACGTTGGAGACGAACAGGAGGCCGGCGCCCCAGGCGAGGTCGGACCGACCCAGCCCGAGGCAGATCCCGACGACGGCGAGCGGGGGCACGAGCGAGATCGCGATGGCGACCCCCGGGAGGACGGCGGCCAGGTCCTTGCGGGCCAGGGCGATCGCCCCGGCCAGGCCGGTGGCGATCGCGGCCACCATGTCGAGCAGGCTGGGCGAGGTGCGACCGGCCACCTGCGCGTTGGCGAGCAGGTCGTAGCCGTCGGGCACGGTGAGCGCCGCCAGCCAGCCGATCAGCACGACGACCACGACGCCCCCGAGGACGAAGACCGCGGTGCCGCCCCGCTGCCGCTTGGTCAGGGCCAGCGCCGTGCCCATGATCGGGGTCGAGAGCGGGGCGATGATCATCGCGCCGATGACGGTCGCGGTGGAGTCGGACAGGACACCGGCGGCGGCGATCGTGCCGGAGAGGGTCAGCATCGTCCAGTAGGCGGTGAGCCGGCTGCGCCGGTCCCCCACCCGCAGGTCGAGCTCGGTGGTCATCTCCTCCAGCGTCCGGCGCTGCTGCGGTGGCAGGACGAGACCTCTCAGCGACACCGGACCCCCCTCGCTCGCCGTCGGCCGGGCTGCCGACGAGCGGAGGCTCCCGCGCCCCGGCCGTCGCCGACAAGGCACGTGCCGCGGCCGCCAGCCGTCCGGTGAGGGGCGGGTGGCGGCCGGCGGGGTCAGCGGGCGATGACGGAGCGCTTGCGCCGGCGTCCGACCTGCGCCTTCTCCTCGGCCTCCAGGGCGGAGGTGAGCAGGGAGACCAGCGCCTCGAGCTGGACGTCGCCGGAGGAGCCGACCTCCTCGTCGGAGCCGTCGAGCGCCACGGCGGCCAGGCCGGCCTTGGAGTCGATGAGCTCGGCGATGCGGGTGTCGATCGTGTGGGCGGCGATGACGCGCCACGCGGTGACGGGCTCGTCCTGGCCGATCCGGTGGATGCGGTCGATGGCCTGGGTCTGCTCGGCGTCGGTCCAGGAGAGCTCGGCGAGCACCAGGTTGGACGCGACCTGGAGGTTCAGGCCGACACCGGCGGCCATGAGCGAGCAGACGGCGATCTCGACGTCCGGGTCCTCGACGAAGGCGTCGATGTTCTTCTGCCGCACGCCGGGGGTCTGGTCGCCGCGGATGGAGGAGTACTGGATGCCGCGCTCGTGGAAGAGCCGCTCGGCGGTGTCCATGACGTCCACGTGCTTGGCGAAGAAGACGACCTTGCCGACGTTGCGGGCCAGCTGGGCGGCGTAGTCGGCCGCGAGGCCGGCCTTGGCCTGGCCGATGCGCCGGACCATCGAGAAGACGTTCTCGCCGTCGGTGCTGCCGGAGGAGTCCTCCAGCTCCCAGCCGGCGACGCGGCGGACCAGCTCGTGGTCGATGCCCTCGACGGTGCGGCCGGAGATCCGGGTCTCCAGCGCCGTGTGGTAGCGGCTGACCATCCGCTTGGCCAGGTCGGCCTCGGCGGCCTTGATGGAGCGGCCGAGCGCGTCGTCCAGCTCGACGGGGAGGTCCGCGACGCGGCGGGCGGGGATGTCGGCGGCGACGTCGACCTTGCGGCGCCGGACGATGCCCTGGTTCACCACGCAGGTGCGGGCGGCGCCGTAGAACTGCGGACCGTCGGCGGGGTTGAGGCCCAGCTCGTCGAGGCACTCGGCCAGCGGGCCGAGCGGCGCGACGTCGTCGATCCAGCCCAGGAACTGCCAGATCGCCCGGAAGTCCTCGATGTCGTTGATCAGCGGGGTGCCGGTCAGCGCCATCAGCAGCGGGCGGCCACCGCGGGCGCGGATCTTCTCGGAGAGGTGCAGGACGTGCTGGCTGCGCTGGGAGGTCTTGTTCTTGATGAAGTGCGCCTCGTCGACGACCATCCCCTGGAACCCGAGCTCGCCTAGCCAGCCGACGTGCCGGTCGAGGATCTCGTAGTTGACCACGACGATGTCGGCGAAGCCGTTGATGTCGTCGCCGTCGCCGTGCACCACGGTGACGGGGTGGCCCGGCGTCCAGCGCTCGGCCTCGCGGGCCCAGTTCGTCTTCACGACGTTGGGCACGACCACGAGCAGCGGGTAGGCGTCGGCGGCCTGCGCGGCGAGCAGCGCCTGGGCCGTCTTGCCGAGGCCGGGCTCGTCGGCGAGCAGGAAGGTGCGGTGGCCGGACGCGGCGGCCTCGATGACCTGCGCCTGGTGCTTCATCAGCGTGGCGGTGCCGGGCGCGCGCAGCGAGTCGGGCTCGGGCAGCGGCATGCAGGCGGACGCGCCGCCGTACTCGAAGCTGCGGAACAGCGGGCCCAGCAGCTCCCAGCCGGCGAGGCGGCGGGGGCGGGCCTGGAGCGGGACGCCGGTGAAGTCCGGCTTGAGGAACGGGTTCGAGAGGCGGCGGGAGACGACCGAGGCCGGCGTGACGCGGCGGTGCTCGGTGCCCTCCAGGCCGTCGGGACCGCTGCGGCGGGCCGGGGCCGGCTCGTCCGGCACCTCGAGGCCGGCACGCTCCATCATCTCCCGGCGCAGCGCGCGGGCGTCGGCACCGATCTCGGCGTCCTCGGCGAGCAGCTGGAGCAGCGAGGTGTCGCGGGTGCCGGTCTTGGCCAGGATCGTCGCGATGCCGTCGAGCCGCTTGAGCTGCTCGGCCCGCTGCGACTCCGTGCTCTCGGTGTCGGCCTTCAGCCGGGCCCGCTCCTCGCGGACCAGCAGGGCCACCACCTGGAACTTCGTGCGGCCGGACCCGGAGACGGGGCCGCGCTGGGCGGCGTTCTCGACCTCGCGCACGGCGCGGGCGAGGACGGGGATGATCCCCTCGTTGTCCAGGTCGCGCACACGGCGCTGCGAGCGTCCGTTCTGCGAGCGTCGTGGGGCTCGTCGAGCCACTGGCTCCTCCTTCGCCGAGCCCTCAGGGCTCGACCGGTCGGCACCTGCGCCCGAGGTCCCACTCCTCGGACGCGGCAGGCAGGCTTCTCGCGCAGCGCTCGCCGACGGTGCGCCGGGCACCGGGTCGACCACCGGCCCCGGGCGTCGCGCCCGGGTACGGGTCCGACGGACCGGTCGTCGTGGAGACGACGACAGGGCCGAGGAGAGGTGGTCGGCGAGGTGTGCGGCCCAGGGTCCCGGCGCCTGCCGGCACCTCGGGTCGGCGGCTCCCGGGGTGGGAGCCTCGCTGCGACTACCGCCATGCTCTCACACTCACCCACCTCGCGTGCATCGACGCGAGAACTGGGTGGGACCTGTGGATCGCCCGCCGAACCAGCGCCCGGACCGAACGTGGGACCGGCCGTGGGACCGGCACCCGACCGGTACGGACCGCACCCGGCCGGGTGAGATCAACCCGCAGCCGGCGGGGCACGGTGAAGGTGTCCTCGAGCGAGTCACCACATCCGGGTGGTTCCTCCACCCGCAGGGGTGATCGAGGACGCCGCGGTCGGGGGCCGGAACAACGCCCTGACCGCGGCGCCCGCGCGCCCGGGTCGCAGGTCCTGCCGACTCGGACCGCCCCGCGCGGCCGTGCGAGACTCCTCTGTCGTGAGCAGCAGCACCCCGCGCACCCGCCGCGAGGGCCAGGTCGGCCCCGGGGCGCTGTGGTCGCGGGCGGCGTTGCTCGGCTCGCTGGTGCTGCTCCTCGGCACGGTGGGCCACACCAGCGCGGCAGGACTCCTCCCCGGGCCCGGCGCCATGCTCGGGCTGCTCGTGGCCACGATCGTGCTCGTGGCGCCCGCGCTGGCCCGGCCGGCGTCCGCGCTGCGCATCGTGGTGCTGACGGTGCTGGGGCAGACCGGCGTCCACCTGGCGCTCACGCTCACCGCCGGCCACGCCGGGGACGCCGCCACGACCGCGGCCACCCACGGCCCGGTCGCCGTGCCCGGCGGGCCGGCCCTGCCGACCGTCGACGGGCACCGGGTCGGCACCCTGGCCGAGGCCTGGTCCGGCACGGCGGACGTCGCGCACGTCGCGCCCGCGCTGCCCGTCGCCCACCTGGTCGCCGACATGACCGCGCACGCGCCGATGATGCTGGCGCACACGCTGGCCGCCGTGGCGGTCGGGCTGTGGCTCGCCGTCGGCGAGAAGGCCCTGTTCACCGTGCTCGCGCTCACCGGACGGCGGCTCGTGCTGCCGGTGGCGCTGCTGCGTCGGGCCGCGGCGGTGGCCGCCGTCCTGACCCCCTGCTCGCGGACGTGGTCCGCGGCGCTCGTGGTGCCCGCGCCGGTCTCCGGGTGGGCTCGGTCGGTGCCGGTCCTGCGCGGACCGCCCTCCGTCGCCTGAGCAGGCCACCGCGTGTCACCCACCCCCTCCCCGGGGGCCCTCCGGCGCGCCCACGGTCCTGCGGTTCCCACCACCGGCGCACCTGCGTGCGCCGCCAGGACGACACCCCACGAGGACCACCCATGCCCAGCACCACCGCGCGCCTGCGCGCGCTCGCACCCCTGACCGCCCTCGCCCTCACCGCCGGCGTGGGCCTGACCGCCTGTGGCTCCGACGACGCCGCCACGGACGCCGAGGGCGACACCTCCGCCAGCAGCACCACGAGCAGCAGCACCGAGGCCGCAACCGTCACCGTGACCGACCCGTGGGTCAAGGCCGTCGACGCCGGCGACATGACCGCCATGTTCGGCACCCTGGCCAACGACGGGGACGCCGACGCCGTGCTCGTCTCCGCGACCACCGAGGCCGCCTCGATGGTCCAGCTGCACGAGACCGTCGAGACCGACGACGGCTCCATGCAGATGCAGGAGAAGGACGGCGGCTTCGACCTCGCCGCCGGCGGCAGCCACGAGCTCGCCCCCGGTGGCGACCACGTGATGCTGATGGGCGTCTCCGACGACCTGCTGCCCGGCGACACCGTCACCGTGACCCTCACCTTCGAGGACGACTCCACGCTCGACGTGGACGCCGTCGTGAAGGAGTACACCGGCGCCGACGAGGAGTACTCCGACGGGATGGACGAGGACTCCGACATGTCCGGCACGGACATGAGCGAGGGCAGCGACTCCTGATGAGCGCCGACCACACCCCCGAGCACGTCCCGGACGGGGCCGACGAGCCCCGCCGGGCGCGCGGGTTCGGTCGGCGCCAGCTGTTGCGCACCGGTGCCGCCGCCCTCGGCGGCACCGGTGTCGGCTGGGTGGCGGCGAGTGCCGCCACCGGCGCGACCGGCCCCGCCGCGTCCACCACCGCGACCGGCGCCGCCACCACCGACGGCAGCGCCGCCGGCAGCCGGCCGGAGGTCGGGATGCGCACCGTGGCCTTCCACGGCGCCCACCAGGCCGGCGTGGCCACGCCCCCGCAGGCCTACCTGACCCTGCTCGGCCTCGACCTGCACGACGCCGTCGACCGCGAGGCGCTGGGCCGGATGATGCGGCTGCTCTCCGACGACGCCTCCCGCCTCTCGCGCGGCGTGGCCGCGCTGGCCGACAACGAGCCCGAGCTGGCCGAGCGGCCCGCGAGCCTGTCGGTGACCTTCGGGTTCGGGCCGCGGGTGGTGCGCGAGCACTTCTCCGGCACCTCGATGACGCTGGAGGAGCTGCCCGCGTTCTCCACCGACCGGCTCGAGGACGCCTGGGGACAGACGGACGTGGCGGTGCAGATCTGCTGCGACGACCCGCTGACGCTGGCCCACTGCCGCCGGATGCTGCTCAAGGACTCCCGCGCCTTCGCCGACGTGCGGTGGATGCAGGAGGGCTACCGCCGCGCCGTCGGCACCGAGGCCGAGGCCGAGGGCACGACGGTGCGCAACGTCATGGGCCAGGTCGACGGCACCGTGAACCCCGCCGAGACCGACGACGACTTCTCCCGGCTGATCTGGTCGGAGGAGAGCGGCTTCGAGGGCGGCAGCGTGATGATCGTGCGCCGCATCCGGGCGCGGATGGAGTCCTGGGACAAGGTCGACCGCGCGGGCCGGGAGAACACGGTGGGACGCCGGCTCGACACCGGCGCCCCGCTGACCGGCACGAAGGAGCACGACGCGGCCGACTTCTCGGCCACCGACGAGCTCGGGTTCAAGGTCATCGACCCCGCCAGCCACATCGCGCGGGCGACCGCCCGGACGCCGGAGGAGAAGTTCCTGCGTCGTCCGTACAACTACACGGTCCCGGACGTGTCACGACCCAGCGGCGAGGACGCCGGGCTGGTGTTCATCGCCTACGCTGCAGATCCGGTGAAGCAGTTCGTCCCCGTGCAGCAGCGCCTGGCCGAGCTGGACCGCCTCAACGAGTGGATCACGACGATCGGCTCGGCCGTCTACGCCGTCCCCCCGGGCGCCGCCGACGGGGAGGCCGTGGCCCAGCACCTGCTCGCCACGTGAGCCCGCCCGCACCCCAGGAGACCCCCGTGTCCACCACCGCGCACGACGCCATCGACGAGCCCCAGGACGAGGCGGTCGAGTACGACGAGGAGGCCCTCGAGGCCGCCCTGCGACCCACCCGGGCCGGCGGCGTCCTCGTGACCGTGCTGGGGGCCCTGGGCCTCCTGGCGGCGTTCACCCTCGCCGTGGAGAAGGTCGAGACGCTGCTCGACCCGAACTACGTGCCGTCGTGCAACTTCAACCCGGTGCTCTCCTGCGGGTCGGTCATGTCCACCGACCAGGCCGCCCTGTTCGGGTTCCCGAACCCGTTCCTGGGCATCCTCGGCTTCTCCGTGGTCGTGACCGTCGGCGTCGTCCTCGCCTCCGGCGTCCGCCTGCCGGTGTGGATCCACTGGGGCCTCGCCCTGGGCTGCACCGCCGGCCTGGTGTTCATCCACTGGCTCGCCTGGCAGAGCCTCTACGACATCAAGGCCCTGTGCCCGTACTGCATGGTCGTGTGGACGGTCACCATCCCCCTCTTCGTGTGGTCGACCCTGTCGGCCGCCCGGATGTCCTCGGGCAGCCGCCTCGTCCACGGCCTCTGGTCCTACCGCCTGGTGATCGTCCTGGTCTGGTACCTGGTCTTCATCGCGGCGATCGGCGAGGCCTTCTGGAGCTACTGGAGCACTCTTCTGTGACACCCGCGCACCACCTGTCCCACCCCGCCCGCGCCGGCCTCGCCCGCACGGGCGCGGCGGGGCTGCTCGTCTCCCTGCTCGTCTCCCTGCTGGCCGCGCTGCTGCTGACGGTGGGGGCGGCCCCCGCCTCCGCGCACGCCTCGCTCATCGGCACCGACCCCGAGGACGGTGCGTCGCTCGACGCGCTGCCGACGTCGGTGACGTTCGAGTTCTCCGAGGAGATGTCCGACCCGGCCTACGTGGTCGTGACCGCCCCCGACGGCAGCGAGGTGGCCGACGGCGACCCCGTGGTCAGCGACAACCTGGTGACCCAGGCGCTGCTCGACGGCCCGGCCGGCGCCTACACGATGGCCTACCGCGTCGTCTCCGCCGACGGGCACCCGGTCTCCGGGCAGATCAGCTTCACCGTCGCCGCCGGGGAGACCGCGTCCCCGTCGGCCTCCGCCTCCGCGTCTACCTCGGCCTCGGCCTCCGCGTCCGCCTCCCCGTCGGCCCCGGCCACCAGCGCCGAGGCCACCACGGACGGCGCCACCGAGAGCACCCCGAGCACCGAGGACGACGGCTCCTGGCTGTCGCGCAACGCGCTGACCGTCGGCGTGCCCGTGGTGCTGGTGCTGCTGGCCGGCGGCCTCCTGCTGCTGTCGCGGCGGTCCTCGTCGTGACCTCCACGGAGCCCGACGCCGGGGCCACCGAGCAGCCCGCCACCGAGCAGCCCACCACCGAGCAGCCCGCCACCGAGCAGCCCGGCGCGGCCGCCGTCGTGTCCCGGCCCCGCGGGCCGGTGGCCGGCGCCCTGGTCATCGCCGGGCTACTGGTCCTGTGGCTGACGCTGGAGCTGGCCGGCGGCGCCCCCGTCCCCGCGCCCGAGGGCCTGCCCGACCCCGGGCCGCTGACCGGCTGGGGCCTGCCGATCGTCACCTACGCCGCCATGCTCGTCGGGCTCGTTGTCGTCGGCTCGCTGCTCGTGCCGCTGCTGGCGCTGCCCTCCCCCAGCACGGAGCTGACCGGCCGCTCGGTGCGGGCGGTGCTCACCGTGCGCCGCCTGGCACCGGTGTGGGCCGTGCTCGCCCTGGTCGAGCTCGTGCTGACCTGGTCGGACCAGTTCGCCATCCCGGTCTCCGGGTTCAGCTGGCGTGCCGTGCAGGGCTTCGCGCTCGAGGTGGACCAGGGGCAGGCCCTCCTCGTGCAGGCCGGCCTCGCGCTCGTGGTCGCCGTGGCGGCCCGCTTCGTCTTCAGCGTCCACGCCTCCGTGTGGGTGCTCGTCATCGCGCTGGTCGCGCTGCTGCCGCCGGCGTTCACCGGCCACTCCAGCGCGTCCGGCAGCCACGACACGGCGATCGTCAGCCTCGTGGTCCACGTCGGTGCGGTCGGGCTGTGGACCGGCGGCGTCGTCGCGCTGTGGTGGTACCTGGCCGACCGGCCGCGCCCCCGCGCGGTCGCGGCTCGCCGGTTCTCCTCGCTGGCCGCGTGGTGCTTCTTCGTCGTCGCCGTGACCGGCGTCGTCAACGCCGCCGTGCGCATCGCGACGTTCTCGGGCTGGTTCACCAGCGACTACGGCCGCGCGGCCCTGGTGAAGGTGCTGCTGCTGGTGCTGCTCGGCGTCGTCGCCGCCCGCGCCCGGGCGCTCGTGCACACCCGCGTCGCCGCCGCCGCGGCCGAGGGCGAGGGCGCCGCCACGTCACCCGCCTGGCGTCCGCTGGTCACGCTCACCGGCATCGAGCTGTCCCTCATGGCCGCCGCCGTGGGCCTCGGCGTGGCGCTGAGCCGCACGCCCCCACCCGTCGGCGAGCCGTACAGCTCGGCCGCGGAGTCGCTGCTGGGCGGGCCCATCCCGCCCGCCGTGACCGTCGAGCACCTGCTCACCCTCGTGCAGCCCTCCGGCATCGGCATGGCCGTCGTCGGGCTCGGCGGGGCGAGCTACGTCGTCGGCCTGGTGACGCTGCGTCGCCGCGGCGACTCCTGGCCGTGGTGGCGGGCGGTGCTCTGGTTCGCCGGCCTCGCCGTGGTCGCCTACGCGACGATGGGCGGCGTCGGCGTCTACGGCACCGTCATGTTCAGCGCCCACATGGGGGCGCACATGCTCATCTCGATGATCGCCCCGATCATGCTGGTGCTCGGCAACCCGATCGTCCTGGCGCTGCGGGCCCTGCCCGGCGCCGACGTGCCGGGCGGTCGCGGACCGCGGCAGATGCTCTCGGACTTCCTGCGGCTGCCCTACGTCGCCTTCTTCACCCACCCCGTGGTGGCCGCGGTGAACTTCGTCGGCAGCCTCTACGTCATCTACCTCTCCGGCCTGTTCGACTGGCTGATGGAGACCCACGTCGGCCACGCCGCCATGGAGCTGCACTTCCTGCTGGCCGGCTACCTCTTCTTCGAGGTCCTCATCGGCTCCGCGCCGCTGGCCCACCGCCTCGGCCACCTGGCCCGGCTGGGGCTGCTGCTGGGCTCGATGTCGTTCCACGCGTTCTTCGCCGTGGCGCTGATGAGCTCCGAGCGGATCATCGGGGCCGACTACTACTCGATCCTCGACCTCTCCTACGTGGACCTGGCCGACGACCAGCGCCTCGGCGGCGCCATCACGTGGGGCACCGGGGAGATCCCGATGGTCCTCGTGCTGATCGTGCTCGTCGCGCAGTGGTTCACCTCCGACCAGCGCGCCGCCAGGCGCGCCGACCGGCGGGCCGACGCCGACGGGGACGCCGACCTCGAGGCCTACAACCGGATGCTCGCGGGGCTCGCGCAGCGCGACGGGGGCACCGGCGCCGGCACCGAGGCCGAGAAGCAGGACTGAGCCGCCCGGGCCGGACGGGGCCGGCCAGCGTTCACCCGGTGGCCACCCCGCGGTTGGACACCGGACATCGACCGAGGTGAATATTCACCCGTGTCTATCTCCACCCCGCCCGCCGAGGCGGCCGCCTGCTGCGCCCCGCTGACGGCGCAGCCCCTGGACGCGGACGCGGCCGAGGCCGTCGTCCCGCTGCTCAAAGCGCTGGCCGACCCGGTCCGTCTGCGGATCGTCTCCCTCGTCGCCGCCCACGAGGGCGGCGAGGCGTGCGTGTGCGACCTGCAGGAGGCGTTCGAGCTGAGCCAGCCGACGATCAGCCACCACCTCAAGGTGCTGCACACCGCCGGCGTCCTGGACCGCGAGAAGCGGGGCACCTGGGCGTACTACCGGGTGCGTGCCGAGACCCTCGGGTCGGTGGCGGCGCTGCTGGCGGCGCCGGCCGGTGTGGGCGCCCCCGAGCGGACGCCGGGGTGCGACTGATGGACCTGCTGCGCAAGGGTGTCGCCGAGCTGGTCGGCACCGCCTTCCTCGTCGCGACCGTCGTGGGCTCGGGCATCTTCGCCCAGACCCTGAGCGAGGACGCCGGCCTCCAGCTGCTCGAGAACACGATCGCCACGGGCGCGGTGCTGGTGGCGCTGATCCTGGCGCTCCAGCCGGTCTCGGCCTCCTTCAACCCGGTGGTGACCCTGGTGGAGCTGGCGCTGGGCCTGGTGCGGCCGTCCGTCGCGGGCGTGCTGATCGCCTGCCAGGTGGTCGGCGGCCTGCTGGGCAGCGTCGTCGCCAACCTCATGTTCGAGCTGCCCGCGGTGACCATCTCGACCAACGACCGCTCCTCCGGTGCCCACTGGCTGGCCGAGGTCGTGGCCACGATCGGCCTGGTGCTGATCGTCTTCGGCACGGTCCGGTCGGGGCGGGGTCACGTGGTGGCGTTCGCCGTCGGCGGCTACATCACCGCCGCCTACTGGTTCACGTCCTCGACCAGCTTCGCCAACCCGGCGGTCACCGTCGCCCGCAGCATCTCCGACACCTTCGCGGGCATCGCGCCGGTCGCGGTACTCCCCTTCATCGGGTGCCAGCTCCTCGGGGGTGCCCTCGCGTTCGCCCTGGTCAGGCTGCTCTACCCGACCCTGTCCGCGGCGGACCTGCCTGACCCCGCCGCGTCCGCCCACCCCTCCGCAGCATCGTCCGCACCGTCCTCCGAGGAGATCGCATGACCACCGCCTCCAGCACGCCCCGGCCCACCGTCCTGTTCGTCTGCGTGCACAACGCCGGCCGCTCGCAGATGGCCGCCGGCTGGCTACAGCACCTGGCCGGGGACCGGGTCGAGGTGCTCTCGGCCGGGTCCGCGCCGAAGGACCAGATCAACCCGGTCGCCGTCGAGGCCATGGCCGAGCAGGGCATCGACATCGCGCACAACTCCCCCAAGGTGCTCACCGACGAGGCCGTCGAGGCCTCCGACGTCGTCATCACCATGGGCTGCGGGGACGCCTGCAAGTTCTACCCGGGCAAGCGCTACGAGGACTGGCAGCTCGACGACCCGGCCGGGCAGGGCATCGAGTCCGTGCGCCCCATCCGCGACGAGATCAAGGCGCGCATCGAGGGACTCCTGGCCTCGCTGGACATCCCCGTCCAGGCCTGATCCCCACCACTCCTCCCCCGGCCGGGCGAACCCACCCGGGGCGCCCGGCCTAGGCTTTGGTTGCACCTTGCAACTTCTGCCCCGAGGAGATCCCCCGATGCGCCTGGTCAAGCACACCCACGCCACCGTCACGCTGCACGGCGAGGACGGCGGCACCCTGCTGATCGACCCGGGCTCGTTCACCGCCAACGCCGCCGAGCTGCTCGCGCAGGCCGACGCCGTGCTGGTCACCCACGACCACCCCGACCACCTCGACGCCGACGCGGTCACCGCCGAGCTCGGCCGCCGGCCCGACCTGCCGGTCTACGTGCCGGCGTCCGTCGTGCCGAGCCTGGAGGGCACCCGCCCCGTCGGGCACGGGGACACGATCGAGGCCGCCGGCTTCACCGTGCTCGCGTTCGGCAAGGAGCACGCCGAGATCCACGCGACCGTGCCCACGCCCGAGAACGTCGCGTTCTTCACCGCCGGCGTCTACCACCCCGGTGACAGCTACCTCGTGCCCGAGGAGATCGTCGGGTCCGTCGAGCTCGCGCTCGTGCCGTCCTCGGGGCCGTGGTCGAAGACCGGCGAGGCCGCCGACTTCGTGCTCGGCCTCCGGCCGACCAGGGCCATCCAGCTGCACGACCTGCTGCTCAGCGAGCAGGGCAAGGGCGGGTTCACCTCGTTCCTCCAGCGGATCACCGGCCTGGAGGTCCCCGCGCTCGCCGACGGAGAGTCGGTCGAGCTCTGAGGCACCTCCCGGATAGTCCGTGACGTTCTGCAGGCCGATCACGGCTTGGGTTCATGCGGTGGTCGCAACACCTAGCCCTGGAGGGGTGTATGGGTGTCGGAGGCCGGCCGCGGGTACGGCGGAGCGTCGAGAGAGCTTTCTGGGAGCTGGTTCCTGAGCATCGGTCCTGGC
>NZ_JAMJPH010000007.1:0-67851 GCF_023554635.1 Nocardioides bruguierae | reverse complement strand
CCACGCTGCGCACCGTGGTCGGCGGCGACCTCGCGGAGATCACCCCCGTCAGCCCCCTGACCTCCGGCGGCTCGGTCGCGCCGGCCGGGCTCGCCCTGACCGGCACGGCCTCGACGCTCGTCCTGACCGCCGACGAGGGCGGGTCGGGCGCTGGGTCGGGCGCTGGATCGGGTGAGGACGGCGAGGACGGTGCCGGCAGGCTCACGGCCCGCGTGAGCGTGCTGGCTGCGGACGGCACGGTGCTGTCCGGCGAGCAGGTCCGCGTCACGCCGGGCGCCGCCGCGCGGCTCTCGCTGCCGGCGCGCGCCGCCGCGGTGGTGGTGGAGCCGCAGGACGGGGGGCTGCGCGGCGCCGTCGTCGTGGGCGGCCCCGACGCCGACGGCACGGCCGTGCTGGGCCTGCGCACGCTGGAGGCGACCACGCTGGTGCCGCACGTGCGCCCCGGTGGCCTGGACGCCGGCGCGGGAGGCTGAGCGGGCTGCCGGTCGGTGAGGTGGGGGGTCAGTCCCGTGGCTCGTCGCCCGGGTCGTAGGCCGGGTCCACGTCCTCCGGCGGCAGCCGCAGCAGCTCGGCGACCCGCTCCACCACCACGGTGTGCAGCAGCGCCGCCAGCTCGTCGCGGTCGCGGGCCCGCAGCTCCAGCGGCCGCCGGAACACCACGACGCGCGGCGGCGTGCCCGCCTCGTCCGGGCCCTCCCCGGGCTGCGCGGGCAGGAGCCGGGTGAGCGGGACCTCGGCGGCGTCCGCCTCGACGCGCGGCACGTCCTCGACCGCCCACTCCACGTCGGCCAGCTCGCCGGTCCACCGCTCCACCAGGGCGTCGGCGACGTCGAGGACGAGGTCGTCGAACCGCTCCGAGCGGGTGCGGTGCGGGCCCCGACCCAGGGGGAGCGGGGCGGGCAGGTCGCCGGGCAGGACGGCGGGGCCGCGCCCGGAGCGTCCGTGCCGGTTGCGACGGCGCACCGGCCCGGCGCCCGCGGTCGCCTCCGTGCGCCCCTCGGCGGGGCTCGGTCGCGACGCGCTGCTCACGGGGGCGAGCCTACGCAGCGCGGGCCTGCGCACGGGACGGTGCCCGCGGTGGGTCGGCGCCCGGTGCGCCTGCGGTGTGGCTGCGGTGCGCCTGCGGTGCGCCTGCGGTGCGCCTGCGGGGCCCGCTGCGGGGGCGGAGGTACGGTCTACGGCGTGAGTCCGACCCGCCGCTGCTCCCGCACCGCCTGCGGCCGGGCGGCGGTCATGACCCTCACCTACGTCTACGCCGACCAGATCGCGGTCCTGGGTCCGCTGGCCACCTACGCCGAGCCGCACGCCTACGACCTGTGCGAGGCGCACAGCGAGCGGCTCTCGGCGCCGCGGGGCTGGGAGGTCCTGCGGCTGGCCGCGCCCCAGCAGTCCGGCCCGTCCAACGACGACCTGCTGGCGCTGGCCGACGCGGTGCGCGAGGCGGGCCGCCCGCGCCCTGTGACGAGAACCACTCCGCCCGACGGGCCCGAGGGTGGCACGGGTCGTCGCGGACACCTGCGGGTGCTCGGCCCCGACGCCTAGGCTGCCCGGCATGACCGAGAGCGTCCCCGCCACCTTGTCCGCCGAGAACGTCAACGCGATCTTCAAGGCGTACGACGTGCGCGGCACCGTCCCCGACCAGCTCGACGAGTCCCTGGCCCTGGCCACCGGCCGCGCGTTCGTCCGCGTCGTCGGCGCCGAGACCGTGGTCGTCGGCCACGACATGCGCCCCAGCTCGCCCGGCATGGCCGCGGCGTTCGCCCGCGGCGCCAGCGAGGCGGGTGCGGACGTCGTCCTCATCGGCCTGTGCTCCACCGACGGCCTGTACTTCGCCTCCGGCCACCTCGGCCGGCCGGGCGCGATGTTCACCGCCAGCCACAACCCGGCGCAGTACAACGGCATCAAGATGTGCCGCGCGCACGCGCAGCCCGTGGGTCTGGAGACCGGCCTGGCCGACATCCGCGACCTCGTGACCTCCGGCGAGGTCGCCGACGGCACCTTCACCCCGGTCGAGACGCCCGGCACCATCACCGAGCAGGACCTGCTCGAGGCCTACGTCGACCACCTGCTCGGCCTCGCGCCCGTCAGCGGCCGCAAGCTCAAGGTCGTCGCGGACGCCGGCAACGGCATGGCCGGCCACACCGCGCCCGCGGTGTTCGCCAAGCTCGCCGAGGTCGTCGACCTGGTGCCGATGTACTTCGAGCTGGACGGCACCTTCCCGAACCACGAGGCCAACCCGCTGGACGAGTCCACGCTGACCGACCTCAAGAAGCGGGTGCTGGAGGAGGGCGCGGACGTCGGTCTGGCCTTCGACGGCGACGCCGACCGCTGCTTCCTCGTCGACGAGCAGGGCAACGCCGTGGACCCCTCGGCGATCACCGCGCTCATCGCCTCGCGCGAGCTGGCCAAGGAGCCGGGCTCCTCGATCATCTACAACCTGATCAGCTCCCGCGCCGTCCCCGAGATCGTCACCGAGCTCGGCGGCACGCCGGTCCGCACCCGCGTGGGCCACTCCTACATCAAGGCCAAGATGGCCGAGACGGGCGCCATCTTCGGCGGCGAGCACTCCGGGCACTTCTACTTCCGCGACTTCTGGCGCGCCGACTCGGGCATGCTGGCCGCCCTGCACGGCCTGGGTGCGCTCGCCGGCACCGACCAGCCGCTCTCGCAGCTGCTGGCGCAGTTCTCGCGCTACCCGCGCTCGGGCGAGATCAACTCCGAGGTCGCCGACCAGGCGGCCGTCATGGACGCGATCGAGGCCGAGTACGGTTCCCTCGACGGCGTCACGACCGACCGGCTCGACGGCCTCACGGTCGCCCACGCCGACTGGACGTTCAACGTCCGTCCGTCCAACACCGAGCCGCTGCTGCGGCTCAACGCCGAGGGCAGGGACGAGGCCACCATGGCCCGCGTCCGCGACGAGGTCCTCGGCAAGATCCGTGGAGGTGCTGCGTGACCGCTCTGGACCCCGGCCTGCTGGCCATCGTCGTCTGCCCCGCCTGCCACGGCGCGCTGAGCGTCGTCGAGGGTGCCGCGGGCGCCCCCGACGACGTCGCGGCCGAGCTGGTCTGCGGCGGGGAGTGCGGCCGGGCCTACCCGGTGCGTGACGACATCCCGGTCCTGCTGGTCGACGAGGCCCGCCTGCCGTGAGCTGGTTCGACGAGTCGCGGCTGGACGACGAGATCGCGCTCGGCGCCGCCGACGCCCGCCTGCGGGCGCTGGCGGGCTCCGGCGCCCGGGTGCGCCGCGAGTGCGGGGAGGCCGCCGAGGCCCTCGCCCGGGCCGTCGGCCGCGCCAAGGAGAACGACCGGCCGCGCGCCGTCGTCGCGGCCGGCCCGGACAGCCGCCTCCTGCGGGCCGTGCTCGAGCCGGCCTGCCCCGTCCCGTTCGTGGCGTGGCCCGGGCCCCAGCTGCCCGGGTGGGCCGGCAGCCTCGACCTCGTCGTCGTGCTGGCCCCCGACGGCGCCGACCACGGCACCGCCTCGGCCGTCGCCGAGGCGTGCCGCCGCGGCTGCCAGGTCGTCGTCTCCGCCCCCGAGGGCTCCCTGGTGGCCGACCACGCCACCGGCCGCGACGCCACCGTGCTGCCCTCGACCACGCGCGACCAGCTGGCCACGGCCGTCACCATGCTGTCGTTCCTGCACGCCGTGAAGCTCGGCCCGGCCGCCGACCCCGAGGACGTCGCCGGCGCGCTGGACCAGGTGGCCATCGCCTCCGGGCCCAGCCGCGACATCGCCACCAACCCGGCCAAGATGCTGGCGATCTCGCTGGCCGAGGAGACCCCGGTCGTGTGGGGCGGCTCGGTGCTCGCCGCGCGTGCCGCCCGTCGCGTCGCCGAGGGCCTGCGCCGCGCCAGCGGCCGCACCGCGCTGGCCGGCGACGTCGAGCAGGTGCTCCCGGTGATCGAGCGCGCCCGCCCGCGCGACGTGTTCGCGGACCCGTTCGCCGACGGCGGGGAGCCGGCTCCCCGCCCCGTCCTGGTGGTGCTGGACGACGGCTCGGAGGAGCCGATCGTGCGCGAGCAGCGCAGCCGCCTCCTGGCGGCCGCCGCCGAGCGCGGGGTCCGGGTCGAGACGGTCACCGCCGAGGCCGGCTCCGAGGTGGCCCGCTACGCCGAGCTGATGCTCGCCGGCACCTACGCCGCCACCTACCTGGGTCTCGCGCTCGTCGAGGACTGACCGACCCCACCCGTCCGGCACCCGCCGGCACCGCCCCGTCCGGCACACCCTGCCGGGCCCGCGCGGGAGCCGGGACGGGGCGCCTGCGGGACAGGTGGAGGTTTCGGCCCCCGAGGCCTCCGGGTATCGGGGAGACCATGGGAGCGAGAGATCCGTGGTTCGACAACGCCAAGATGGCGCTGGTGACGCTCGTCGTCATCGGCCACTCGTGGGTGCTGCTGCCCGACTCGGCGCTGCGTGACAGCGCCTACGTGTGGCTCTACGCCTGGCACATGCCGGCGTTCGTGGTGATCACCGGCTACCTCTCGCGCTCGTTCGCCTGGACCGGCCCGCGGCTGTGGAGCCTGGTGCGGACCGTGGCGGTGGCCTACGTGCTGTTCGAGGCCGCCATGTCGCTGTTCCGCACCTTCGTGGGCGGGGAGCAGCTCGAGGAGATCTGGTCCGACCCGCACTGGCCCATGTGGTTCCTCGTGGCCCTGTTCGTCTGGCGCCTGGCCACGCCGCTGTTCACCGCGATGCCCGCCCCGGTGGCGCTCACCGTCGCGGTGGCGCTCTCCCTGACCGGTGGGCTGTGGGCCGGCAGCGTGCTCGACCTCTCCCGCGTCTTCGGCTTCCTGCCGTTCTTCGTCCTCGGCTTGCACCTGCGCCCCGGCGCGTGGGAGCGGCTGCACGCCCCGGCCGCCCGCGTGCTCGGCGTCGCGGCGCTGCTGGCCGTCGGCGCCGTCACCGTGCTCACCGACCTGGTGCCCGCCTCGGACTGGTTCTACTACTCCCACACCTACGCCGAGCTGGACGTCACGGCCGGCGCCGGGGTCGCGCTGCGCTCCCTGGCCCTCGTCCTCGGCGTCCTCGGCGGCGCCGGGTTCCTGGCCCTGGTGCCGCGCCGCGCGGGCTGGTGGACGGCGATGGGCTCGGCCTCGCTGGTCGTCTACCTGTTCCACGGCTTCTTCGTGAAGGGCGCCCTCTACGCAGGCTGGGGCGGCGCGCTGGAGGACGTCGGTGCGACCGCGGCCCTCGGCCTGACCACCCTGGCCGCGCTCGGCGTCGCGCTGCTGCTGGCCTGGCCGCCGGTCGCCCGCGTGCTCGCCGACGTGGCCGACCCGCTCGGCTGGGCCGGGCGCCGCGTGGGAGCCGCGCACGCGGTGGTCAGCACCCCCGAGCCCGCCGAGACCGTGCAGCAGGTCGTGCTCGTCGACGAGCACGGGAAGGCCGCTGAGACCGGGGGCGACCCCGACCGGACCGGTTCGTCCCTGACCGGCCCCGGCGCCCACTAGTCTTCGGCGCGTGAGCGCCGGACTCTTCGCCCTCCTCGACGACGTCGCCACCCTGGCCCGCCTCGCGGCCGCCTCGGTGGACGACGTCGGTGCCGCCGCGGCCAAGGCCAGCGCCAAGGCCGCGGGCGTGGTCATCGACGACACGGCCGTGACGCCGCAGTACGTGCAGGGCGTGGCCGCCGAGCGCGAGGTGCCGATCATCAAGCGCATCGCGATCGGCTCGCTGCGCAACAAGCTGCTCATCATCCTGCCGGTGGCGCTGGTGCTCGCCCAGTGGCTGCCCTGGCTGCTGACGCCGATCCTCATGGTCGGCGGCACCTACCTGGCCTTCGAGGGCGCGGAGAAGATCTGGGAGAAGGTCGGCGGCGGCCACGGCCACTCCGCCGACACGAGCCACGGTGCGCACGGCGGTGAGCACGGCGGTGCACACGACGGTGCACAGGAGGGGGCCGCGGACGACGCGGTCGACCCGGCCGCGACCGAGGACCGCCTCGTGGCCGGCGCGGTGCGCACCGACCTCATCCTCTCCGCCGAGATCATGGTGATCTCGCTGAACTCCCTGGACGCCTCGTCCTTCCTCGAGCGGCTCCTGGTGATGGTCATCGTCGCCGTGGTCATCACCGCCGTGGTCTACGGCGTCGTCGCCCTCATCGTGAAGATGGACGATGCCGGCCTGGCCCTGGCCCAGCGGGACTCGCCCCGCGTGCAGTCCTTCGGCCGCGCGCTGGTGCGGGCCATGCCGCGCCTGCTGGCCGTCATCGCGGTCGTCGGCACCGTCGCGATGCTGTGGGTCGGCGGGCACATCCTGCTCGTCGGCGTCGACGAGCTGGGCTGGCACGCGCCCTACGAGGCGGTCCACCACCTCGAGGAGGCCGTGCACGACGCGCTGGGTGCCGTCGGCGCCGCCGCGGCCTGGGTCGTCAACACGTTCTTCTCGGCCGTGTTCGGTGCCCTCGTCGGTGCCGTCGTGGTCGCGGTCGTCTCCGTCGTCCACCGGGTGCGGGGCTGACGGCGGCGGAGCCGGCCCCGGCGCAGCAGCAGGAACGTTCCAGCAGGTGGGACGTCCGTCCCGACCCCTGGGAAGTGCGCGGCGCCGGCCGATCCGGGACCCAGACGGACGCCGCCCGGGGATTGCCCTGCTCCGCGGTCGTCCCCCTACCCTGGACAACGGTCCCGCGTGGGAGATCCCGAGGACGCGCAGATGCGCGACGCAGGCCTGGCTCCAACCACCGAGGAGACACATCCACATGGACTTCAAGGTCGCCGACCTGTCCCTGGCCGACTACGGCCGCACCGAGATCGGCCTGGCCGAGCACGAGATGCCCGGTCTCATGGCGATGCGCGAGCGCTACGGCGACGCCAAGCCGCTCGCGGGCGCCCGGATCGCCGGCTCCCTGCACATGACGATCCAGACGGCCGTGCTCATCGAGACGCTGACCGCGCTGGGCGCCGAGGTCCGCTGGGCCTCCTGCAACATCTTCTCGACCCAGGACCACGCCGCCGCCGCGATCGCGGTCGGCCCCGAGGGCACCCCGGAGTCCCCGGCCGGCGTCCCCGTGTTCGCGTGGAAGGGCGAGACCCTCGAGGAGTACTGGTGGTGCACCCAGCAGATCCTCGACTGGGGCACGGACGAGGCGGGCAACCGCGTCCACGCCAACATGATCCTCGACGACGGCGGCGACGCCACGCTCCTGGTCCACCTCGGTGTCGAGGCGGAGAAGAAGGGCGAGGCGCCGGACCCGGCCACCGCGGCCAGCGCCGAGCAGAAGGTCATCTTCGACGTCCTCAACGCCTCCCTGGCGCAGACCCCGGACCGCTGGACCCAGGTCGCCGCCGAGATCAAGGGCGTCACCGAGGAGACCACCACCGGCGTGCACCGTCTCTACGAGATGATGCGTGACGGCGCGCTGCTCTTCCCGGGCATCAACGTCAACGACTCGGTCACCAAGTCCAAGTTCGACAACAAGTACGGCTGCCGCCACAGCCTCGTCGACGGCATCAACCGCGCCACCGACGTGCTCATCGGCGGCAAGGTCGCCGTGGTCTGCGGCTACGGCGACGTCGGCAAGGGCTGCGCGGAGTCGCTGCGCGGCCAGGGCGCCCGCGTCATCGTCACCGAGATCGACCCCATCTGCGCGCTGCAGGCCGCGATGGACGGCTACCAGGTCTCCACGCTGGACGACGTGCTCGGCACCGCCGACATCATCATCACCGCCACCGGCAACCGCGACGTCGTCACGGTCGAGCAGATGGCTCGGATGAAGCACCAGGCGATCGTCGGCAACATCGGCCACTTCGACAACGAGATCGACATGGCCGGCCTCGAGACCTTCCCGGGCGTCGAGCGCAAGAACGTCAAGCCGCAGGTCGACGTGTGGACCTTCCCGGCCGACGCCGAGCGCGCCGCGCACTCGATCATCGTGCTCTCCGAGGGCCGCCTGATGAACCTGGGCAACGCCACCGGTCACCCCAGCTTCGTCATGAGCAACTCGTTCACGAACCAGGTGCTGGCCCAGGTGGAGCTGTTCACCAAGACCGAGGAGTACCCGGTCGGCGTGTACACGCTGCCCAAGCACCTCGACGAGGAGGTCGCCCGCCTGCACCTCGCGTCGCTGGGCGTGCACCTCACGACCCTCTCCGACGGCCAGGCCTCGTACCTGGGCGTCCCGGTGGAGGGCCCCTACAAGCCGGACACGTACCGCTACTGACCGGCGCGCGAGGCACGTCTCACGGCCCCGTCCCGGTGCATCCGGGCGGGGCCGTGGCACGTGCCGGTAGTCTGGAGGACCGTACCCGTGAGTAGGACATGGCCTGCGCCGCGGGATGGAGCGAGGGAGAACATGACCGAGGCAGTCACCAGCTCGTCTGACCTGGCCACCAAGGGCCGGGTCCTCGTCGTGGACGACGACGCCTCGCTGGCCGAGATGCTGACCATCGTGCTGCGCCAGGAGGGCTTCGACAGCCAGATGTGCACGCGCGGGGACGAGGCGCTCGACCAGTTCCGCGAGTACCGGCCCGACGTCGTCCTGCTGGACCTGATGCTGCCCGGCAAGGACGGCATCGACGTGTGCAAGGAGATCCGGTCCGAGTCCGGCGTCCCGATCGTCATGCTGACCGCCAAGGGCGACACCGTCGACGTGGTGGTCGGCCTGGAGTCCGGCGCCGACGACTACGTGGTCAAGCCCTTCAAGCCCAAGGAGCTGGTCGCCCGCATCCGCGCCCGCGTGCGCCGCTTCGACGCCACCACCCAGGCCGAGAACCTCCAGGTCGGCGACCTGGTCATCGACGTCGCCGGCCACCGGGTGACCCGGGCCGGCGAGCAGCTCGCGCTGACGCCGCTGGAGTTCGACCTCCTGGTCTGCCTGGCCCGCAAGCCCTGGCAGGTCTTCAGCCGCGAGGTGCTGCTCGAGCAGGTCTGGGGCTACCGCCACTCGGCCGACACCCGCCTGGTCAACGTGCACGTCCAGCGCCTGCGCTCCAAGGTCGAGCACGACCCCGAGAACCCCGAGATCATCGTGACCGTGCGCGGGGTCGGGTACAAGGCCGGCAACGTCTAGGCCCGTGCCGCGCCCCAGCGCCCCGGTGGACCCGGGGGAGGACCCCGTGGACGACCCCGTGGACGACCCCGTGGGCAGTGCCTCGTCCGCGCCCGTGGACGACCCCGTGTCCGAGCCCGTCGACGGGGCCGCGCCCTCGCCGCCGGGGCACCGCTGGACCGGGCACCCCAGCCTGCGCGTCCCGGCGACCGGCCTGGCTGCCGGTCCGCCGCACCGGCTGCGTCGCGCCCTGACCTCCTGGCGCCGCTCGATCTCCGCCCGCGTGGTGCTGAGCACCGTGCTGCTGACCCTCGTCGTCGTCGGCGTGGTCGGCTGGTTCCTGCTCCAGCAGACCCGGGACGGCCTGCTGGAGAACCGCATCTCGGCGGTGGTCGCCGAGGCGGCGGACGAGGCCGACGACGCCCGCAACCGGCTCGACTCGGCCTCGGTGACGGACATCGACGCGGCCCAGCAGCAGCGCGAGCTGGTGGAGCCGATCATCCAGCGCGGGCTCGCGCGGGACTTCTCCGTCGTCCTCGCCGCCCCCGGGGACGACGTCGCCGACGGCGTGCCCGGCGGCGCGACCTACACCCTCGGGCTGGACCGCTCGTCGGTGCCCTCGGGGCTGGTGGCGCACTTCGCCGGCCCGGCCGACCCGGCCTGGACCTACACCAGCATCCGCACCGCCGACGCGGCCGGTGACGTGCTGGTCGAGCCGGGCATCGTCGTGGGCAGCCAGCTGACGCTGCCGGCCGACGGCCGCACCTACACCCTCTACCTGCTCTTCCCGACCTCCGAGGACGAGGAGACCCTCGACCTGGTCGCCCGCGCGCTGCTCACCGCCTCGGCCCTGCTGGTGGTGCTCGTCGCGGGCGTCACCTGGCTGGTGACCCGGCAGGTCGTCACCCCGGTGCGGATGGCCCGGCAGGTCGCGGAGCGGCTGGCCGCGGGCCGCCTCCAGGAGCGGCTGGAGGTGACCGGCGAGGACGACCTGGCGCGCCTGGCGGGCTCGTTCAACCAGATGGCCACCAGCCTGCAGCGGCAGATCCGCCAGCTCGAGGAGCTCAGCCGCGTCCAGCGCCGCTTCGTCTCCGACGTCTCCCACGAGCTGCGCACCCCGCTGACGACCGTGCGGATGGCGGGCGACGTGCTGCACGACGCCCGCGAGCGGTTCGACCCGGCCACGGCCCGCGCCGCGGAGCTGCTCCAGACCGAGCTCGACCGCTTCGAGTCCCTGCTGGCAGACCTCCTCGAGATCAGCCGCTTCGACGCCGGCGCCGCGGCCCTCGACCTGGACGACGTCGACCTGGTCGGGGTCTGCCGCCGGGTCGTGGACGCCACGCGACCGCTGGCGCAGGCCCGGGGCGTGACGGTGCGCGTCGTCGCCGACGGACCCGTCGTGGCCGAGGCCGACGTGCGCCGCGTCGAGCGGGTCGTGCGCAACCTGGTCTCCAACGCCATCGACCACGCGGGCCCGCGGCGCCCCGGCGGCCCGGTGGAGGTCCTCGTCCACGCCGCCGCCGACGAGCACGCCTCCGCGGTGGCCGTCCGCGACCACGGGGTGGGGCTGGCGCCGGGGGAGTCCGCCCGCGTCTTCGACCGGTTCTGGCGGGCCGACCCCGCCCGCGCCCGCACCTCCGGCGGCACGGGGCTCGGCCTGGCGATCTCCCTGGAGGACGCCCGGCTGCACGGCGGCTGGCTCCAGGCGTGGGGGCGCCCCGGCCAGGGCGCCCAGTTCCGACTCACCCTGCCCCGGCAGACGGGCGAGCCGCTGCGTCGCAGCCCGCTGCCGCTGGTGCCCGACGACGCGGTGGAGCGCCCATGACCACCTCCCGGGCCCGGCTGCTGCTGGGCGTCCTCCTCGCCCTCGCCTCCCTGGTGCTGAGCGGCTGCATGACCCTGCCCGTCTCCGGGCCGGTCGTCGACGCCGACCTCGGCACCGACGGCACCACCGATCCCGGCACCGTCGCGGCGATCGACGCGCGGGGGCCCGAGGAGGGGCAGAGCCCCTCGGAGGTGGTCCAGGGCTTCCTGGACGCAATGCAGGCGTTCCCCAGCGAGCTGGCCACGGCCAAGCTCTTCCTCGACCCGGCCGTCCGCTCCACCTGGAACCCCGAGCGGACCGTCGTCTACTCCGACGCCTCCCCGCCCGCCGGCGGCACCTACCACCAGCGCGTGACCCTCACCGGGGCCGAGGAGCTGGACGCGCGCGGTGCCTGGCAGGGCCGGCTGGAGGGCGCCGACGCCGTGCTCGACCTCGAGATGCGCCAGGTCGACGGGCAGTACCGGATCGTCGACCCGCCCGACGCGCTCGTGGTGCCCGAGACGTGGTTCGCCCAGCGCTACCAGCAGGTCTCGCTGTACTTCCTCGACTCCACCGGCTCCACGCTCGTGGCCGAGCCCGTCTACGTCGGCACCGACGAGAAGCTCGCCACCGCGCTGGTCTCCGGGCTGCTCGCCGGCCCCGGCGAGGCCCTGCGCGGCGTCGCCCGCACCCTGCTGCCCGCCGACCTCCGCGTCGATCTCTCCGTGCCGGTGACCGACGGCGTCGCGGCCATCTCCCTGGTCGGCGACCCCGTCACCATGGACGCCGACGACGTGCAGCGGATGCTCTCCCAGCTCTCCTGGACCCTCGGCCAGGGCTCCGACATCACGGCGTTCACCCTCACCATCGGCGGTCAGCCGGTGCGCACCACCGGGGGCGCCGAGACGATCCCGGTCCGCTCCCCGCGCGCCGACGACCCGGGCTACGAGCGCGCCGGGAGCACGCTCTACGGCCTGCGCGACGGCCTCGTCGTGGCGGGCTCGCCCGGAGCCCTGGAGCCCGTCGAGGGGCCGTGGGGCTCGATCGAGTCGGGCGTGGAGGACATCGCGGTCTCGCTGGACGGGATCACGGTCGCCGGCGTGGTCGGCGGCCAGCTGCTCGTCTCTCCGCTGCGCCAGGCCGGTGGGTCCCGCACCCTGCTCACCGGCGAGGACCTCGAGGAGCCCGGGTGGGACCGGCTCGGCCGGCTGTGGGTGGTCGACCAGACCAGCAACGGCGCCGTCGTGCGCTGGGCGCGCTCCGGCGCCACCGGCACGCTGGACGCGCCCGGCATCACCGGCGAGGACGTGACGAGCTTCCTGGTCTCGCGCGACGGCACCCGCCTCGTGGCGATCGTCGCCCGCGACGGCGGCGACCGGGTCGTCCAGGTCCGGGTGCGGAGCACGCCCCGTGGCCGGCCCGTGGCCGCCGTGGCCACCCAGGTGCTGCGCGGCGACCCGGGGGACCTGCCCGCCACCCTGGTCGACGTCGTGTGGACCTCCTCCACCACCCTGGCCGTGCTGGGCAGCCTCGGGGCCGGCTCCGCGTCGGTCACGCCGCTGGGCGTCGACGGCTCGCCGGTCACCTCGGCCACGCTCACCTCGGCCGTGACCGGGTCGCGCCACCTGCTGGGCTCCTCGATCGAGGGGACGTCGGTCTTCGCGGTCACCCGCGGCGGTCTCGCCGACCTCTCGGTGCCCGTCCGCTCCCCGCGGACCAGCACCGACGGCGCCACGGCCCTCACGTACGCGGGCTGAGCGGGCCGCTCCCCGGCCAGCCGTCCAGCCCCGTCCGGTTCCCGTCCACTCCCCGTCCACTCCCCGTCCACAGGGCCGCCCCGCAGCAGGGCGATCCCCAACCGCTCGGCAGCACCGCCCACCGGCGCGCGCGGGCGCCCAGGCTGGGGGCATGAGCACGAGCGAGGCCGGCTGGTTCGGCGACGTCCTGGCCGACCTGCTGCTCGGTGGCTCCTGCGTGGGCTGCGCCCGCCGCGGGCGCACCTGGTGCTCCGCCTGCGCGGCCGACCTCCTGGCGGACGACGGCCCGCTGCTGCCCGGCTGCCGGCCGGCGCCCACCACCCACCCCGTGCCGCGGCTGCGGGCGGCCGCGGCCTACGCGGGCGCGGTGCCGGCGCTCGTCGTCGGCCACAAGGAGCGCGGCCTGCCCGGCCCGCGGGCACCGCTGGCCGGCCTCCTGGCCGCGGCGGTCGAGGCGGTGCTGGAGCCGGCGGTCGAGGCGGTGCTGGAGGGTTCGGCTTCCGACGACCGGCCCGCTCCGCCGCTCCTGCTGGTCCCGGTGCCCTCGCGACCCTCGGCGGTGCGCGCCCGCGGCCGGGACGCGACGGCCGACCTGGCCCGCGCGACGGCCGGCGTGCTGCGGCGCCGCGGCCGGCGGGTCGCGGTGGCGCGGCTCCTGCGGACGCGGCCCGGCCTGCGCGACCAGGGCGGGCTCGACGCGGCCGCCCGGGCGCAGAACCTCGACCGCGGGCTGGCCGCCCCGGCGCACCTGCTGGCGCGCCAGGCCCGCCGGCGTCCGGCGGTGAGCGGGGTCGTGGTCTGCGACGACGTCGTCACCACCGGTAGCACCCTGGCGGCCGCGGCGCGCGTCCTGCACGGCGTCGGGCTGCCGGTCCTGGGCTGCGCCACGGCGGCCGCCACGGCCCGGACGGCGGCCTCCCCGACGTCCGGTGCGCGACCCGGTTCGTCTCGGTGAACGAACGTCGGGCCCCTCGTCCCTTCCCTGCGGGAGGGCCGGGACCTATCGTCTTGTCATGGAGTCCACCCGGGTCCGTGGTTGCGCCGCCGAGGCGCTCCGGCGAGTCCGGTTGCCCCGGCAGCAAGCCGATGCCAGTCGCAGGCGAAACGGCCCACGTAACCGTCGAGAGACGGGATCACGGTGCGGCTTAGACGTAAGTCCTGCCCCGGTCCGGGCGTCAGATGCGCCCTCTCCCGGGAGAAGGTCAGTAGTGGCAGAGAAGCTGCGAGAGCCTCAGCAGGCGACTGTGGGGACGAAGACCAGGTCGGCCGGGTGGACTCCCCTGAGCCCCCGCACGACCGGGACGGGGCCGGATGCCTCGTGCCCGGACGGCGGGTCCGCGGCACCGGGCGCCGTCGGCGCCCAGGAGGTGCCGCGGGACACCTGAGGAAGCCAACGGCGCACCAACCCCGCGGTGCGCGCTGAGGAGGTTCACCATGGAAATCGTCGTCACCGGTCGCCACTGCGAGATCAAGGACTCGTTCCGCGGCCACGTCGAGGAGAAGCTCGCCAAGCTCGAGAAGCACGACCACCGCATCATGCGCGTGCACGTCGAGGTGGAGTGCGAGCAAAACCCCCGCCAGTCCGAGCGCGGCGTCCACGTCGAGCTCACCGCCTTCTCCAAGGGCCCCGTCATCCGTGCCGAGGCCGCCGCCGACGACAAGATGGGTGCCCTGGACCTCGCCCTGGACAAGATGGCTGCCCAGATGCGCCGAGCCGCCGACCGCCGCCGCGTCCACCGCGGCCGCCGCGCCCCCGTCTCCGTGGGCCAGGCCACCGCGGGCCTGCCCACCGGCCTGCCCGAGGGCATCCTCGACGGCACGATCGAGACCGACGACGACTCCACCACCCGCAAGGTCGGCTCCATCGAGGTGATGGGGGACGGTCCGCTGGTGGTCCGCGAGAAGAGCCACCCGGCCGCCGCCATGACGCTCGACCAGGCGCTGTACGAGATGGAGCTGGTCGGCCACGACTTCTTCCTCTTCGTGGACAAGGAGTCCGAGCGCCCGAGCGTCGTGTACCGGCGCAAGGGCTACGACTACGGCGTCATCTCCCTCGACCTCGGCGACGAGTGACCCGCTGAGCCCCTGACCCACGGGGTCCCACGCCGGGGCCCACGACGGGTCCCACCACGGGGCACACGACGGGGGTCGGTCCGCACCGGACCGGCCCCCGTCGGCCGTCCGGACGACCCGTCCGGGCCCCCACGACTGACACCTGCGGGCTGGTCCAGCTGGTCCACACGCGGGGGAGAGGGCCACGTCAGGGGGCCCGTTCGTGCCATGATGCCGCCGTGCCCCCTCTCCCCGACCCGTCCGACCGCGAGCCCGTCCGGGTGCTCGTCGTCGACGACCAGGAGCTCTTCCGCCGCGGCCTCGTGATGCTGCTCGGCGTCGAGGAGGGCATCGACGTCGTGGGCGAGGCCGGCGACGGCATCGAGGGCACCACGCTCGCCATCAGCACCGCCCCCGACGTGGTGCTCCTCGACGTGCGGATGCCCAAGCGCACCGGCATCGAGGCCTGCCAGTCGATCAAGGAGGCCGTCCCCACGGCCCGGATCGTCATGCTCACCGTCTCCGACGAGGAGGCCGACCTCTACGAGGCGGTCAAGAGCGGGGCCTCCGGCTACCTGCTCAAGGACTCCTCCATCGACGAGGTCGCCCAGGCCGTCCGCGTGGTCGCCGACGGCCAGTCGCTCATCAGCCCCTCCATGGCCGTCAAGCTCATCGACGAGTTCAAGCAGATGAGCAAGCCCGAGCGCGAGCACGTGCCCGGCCTGCGGCTCACCGAGCGCGAGCTCGAGGTGCTCCGGCTGGTCGCCACCGGCAAGAACAACCGCGAGATCGCCAAGGACCTGTTCATCTCCGAGAACACGGTCAAGAACCACGTCCGCAACATCCTGGAGAAGCTCCAGCTGCACTCGCGCATGGAGGCCGTGATGTACGCGGTCCGCGAGAAGTTGTTGGACCTGCCCTGAGGCGACCGAGGGACGAGGTCGCCTCAGGCGACCGGCAGGTCCGTCGAGCCGTCGCACGCGCGAGGCACGAGGGCGTGGCCGACGCGTCGAGACGTGGTGCGTGACCCGTCTCAGTGATGGGAGTCGGTCGCTGCAGACCAGGGGCGCCCTCGAGCGGGGTTCGTGACGGCACGTGCTGTGAAGGCAGGGGCCGTCGGCTCGCGTCTGTCGGCGCCGTGGTCGATGATCCGGCTGTGCCGCCGACGACCCAGACCCTGTCCCTGAGCCAGGCGCGCCGGGTGGCGCTGGCGGCCCAGGGGTTCTGCGACCCCCCGCACGCGACGCCGACGATGCGGACGCTCACCCGCACCGTCGAGCGCACCGGCGTGCTGCAGGTCGACTCCGTCAACGTCCTCGAGCGGGCCCACTACCTGCCGCTGTACTCGCGCATGGGCCCCTACGACCGCGACCTGCTGCCGCGGGCCGCAGGCCGACGCCCGCGACGGCTCGTCGAGTACTGGGCCCACGTCCAGGCGCTCATGCCCGTCGAGCTGTGGCCCGTCATGGCGCACCGCATGGCCCAGTACCGCGCGGGCCGCGGCAAGTGGTGGAAGGACCTCGAGGACGACCTGATCGCCCGGGTCCGCGCCGAGGTGGCGGCGGCGGGGCGTCCCGTCACCGCCCGACGGCTCGAGCCGATGCTCGGCGGCGGCGCCCGCAACCGCGACCACTGGGGCTGGAACTGGTCCGAGGCACGCAAGGCCCTCGACTACCTCTACATGGGTGGCGAGCTGGCGATCGCGGGGCGCACCAGCCAGTTCGAGGTGCTCTACGACCTGCCCGAGCGCGTGCTGCCCGCCGACGTCCTGGCCCTGCCGGTGCCCTCGCCCGCGGAGGCCGCCCGCACCCTCGTGCTCCGCGCCGCCCGCAGCCACGGCGTGGCGAGCGTCGGCGACCTCGCCGACTACTACCGGATGCGCAGCGCCCGCGGCGGCGTCGAGACCCCCAGCGCGATGCCGCCGGTGGCCGACGTCGTCGACTCCCTGGTCGCCGAGGGCGAGCTGGAGCCGGTCGCGGTCGAGGGGTGGACGCGGCAGGCCTACCGCGCAGCCGGGTCTCGGCTGCCCCGGCGGGTGCCGGCCGCCACGCTGCTCAGCCCCTTCGACCCGGTGGTGTGGGAGCGCGACCGGGCCCTGCGGCTCTTCGACTTCCACTACCGGATCGAGATCTACACCCCGCCCGACAAGCGCGTGCACGGCTACTACGTGCTGCCGTTCCTGCTCGGCGAGGAGCTGGTGGCCCGCGTCGACCTCAAGGCCGACCGACGCGCCGGTGGCGGCGGGCTGCTCCTCGTCCGCTCCGCGTGGGCGGAGGACGGGGCGCCGGGGGAGACCCCCGACGCGCTCGCGGCCGAGCTGCGCCGGATGGCGTCCTGGCTGGACCTCGACGACGTCCTGGTGGAGCCCCGCGGCGACCTCGCGCCCGCGCTCACCGCGTCGCTCGCAGGCCGTTGACGGCGGCCACCATCCTGAAGGTTCGCTGAGCGTCAGGCGCGACCGTGCGCCCGACGCGGGCGAACCTGCGGGCTCGGGTGGGTGAGGACCACCCTCCTGGGTAGAGTGGACGACGCCGTCCTGCGCCCCCACACGGGTGGCGGGGTCCGGCGCGCGACCACCCGGCACCCGCCCGGGGCGACACCACCGATCAGGGAGCAACCACCGCCGTGCCGATTCTGGACAAGCTGCTGCGGATGGGCGAGGGCAAGATCCTGCGCCGTCTCGAGGCCGTGGCCAAGGGCGTCAACGCCATCGAGGACGACTTCGTCGCCATGAGCGACGAGGAGCTCCAGGGGATGACGGCGGAGCTCCGCAAGCGCCTGGACGAGGGGGAGACCCTCGACGACCTGATGCCGGAGGCCTTCGCCACCGTCCGCGAGGCGTCCAAGCGGGTGCTCGGCATGCGCCCGTTCGACGTCCAGCTCATGGGCGGCGCCGCGCTGCACCTGGGCAACATCGCCGAGATGAAGACCGGTGAGGGCAAGACCCTCGTCGCCACGCTGCCGGCCTACCTCAACGCGCTCGCCGGCAAGGGCGTGCACGTCGTCACGGTCAACGACTACCTGGCCAAGTACCAGTCCGAGCAGATGGGCCGCGTGCACACCTTCCTCGGCCTGACCGTCGGCGTGATCCTGCCCGAGATGACCCCGGCCGAGCGCCGCGAGGCCTACGCCTGCGACATCACCTACGCCACCAACAACGAGCTCGGCTTCGACTACCTGCGCGACAACATGGCCTCCTCCCTGGAGGACTGCGTGCAGCGCGAGCACTTCTTCGCCGTCGTCGACGAGGTCGACTCGATCCTCATCGACGAGGCCC
This sequence comes from Nocardioides bruguierae, assembly GCF_023554635.1. NCBI lineage: Bacteria > Bacillati > Actinomycetota > Actinomycetes > Propionibacteriales > Nocardioidaceae > Nocardioides > Nocardioides bruguierae. The sequence goes on along the minus strand of NZ_JAMJPH010000007.1, from coordinate 49,973 downwards.
GCACGCCGCTGATCATCTCCGGCCCCACCCAGGACGAGGTGAAGTGGTACGGGGAGTTCGCGAAGATCGTCAAGCGCCTGGTCAAGGACGAGGACTACGAGGTCGACGAGAAGAAGCGCACCATCTCGGTGCTCGGCCCCGGCATCACCAAGGTCGAGGACCACCTGGGCATCGAGAACCTCTACGAGGCCGAGAACACCCCGCTGATCTCGTTCCTCAACAACGCGATCAAGGCCAAGGAGCTCTTCCGCAACGACAAGGAGTACGTCGTCCTCAACGGCGAGGTGCTCATCGTCGACGAGCACACCGGCCGCATCCTGGCCGGCCGCCGCTACAACGAGGGCCTGCACCAGGCGATCGAGGCGAAGGAGGGCGTCACCGTCCGCGAGGAGTACCAGACCCTCGCCAACGTGACCCTGCAGAACTTCTTCCGCCTCTACGACAAGCTCTCCGGCATGACCGGCACGGCCATGACCGAGGCCTCCGAGTTCGACAAGATCTACAGCCTCGGCGTCGTCCCGATCCCGACGAACCGGCCGATGGCGCGCATCGACCAGGCCGACCTCGTCTACCGCACCGAGGAGGCGAAGTACGAGGCCGTCGCCGAGGACATCGCCGAGCGCCACGAGAAGGGCCAGCCCGTCCTCGTCGGCACCGTGAGCGTGGAGAAGTCCGTGCTGCTGGGCGACCTGCTCAAGCGCAAGGGCGTCAAGCACAACGTCCTCAACGCCAAGATGCACGCGGACGAGGCCAAGATCGTGGCCCTCGCCGGTCACCGCGGCGCCGTCACCGTGGCCACCAACATGGCCGGTCGCGGCACCGACATCATGCTCGGTGGCTCCGTCGACTTCCTGGCGGACGACGACCTGCGCAAGCGCGGCCTCGAGCCGCTGGGCGAGACCGCCGAGGCCTACCAGGCCGCCTGGCCCGAGACGGTCGAGAAGATCAAGAAGCAGGTCGCGGCCGAGCACGACGAGGTCAAGGAGCTCGGCGGCCTCTACGTCATCGGCACCGAGCGCCACGAGTCGCGCCGCATCGACAACCAGCTGCGTGGTCGTTCCGGCCGCCAGGGCGACCCGGGCGAGTCCCGGTTCTACCTGTCGCTGCAGGACGAGCTGATGCGCCTGTTCAAGTCCGACTGGGTCGACCGGGTCCTCCAGGTCATGAAGATCCCGGACGACGTCCCGATCGAGAACAAGCGCGTCACCAGCGCCATCGCGAACGCGCAGGGCCAGGTCGAGTCCCAGAACTTCGAGTCCCGCAAGAACGTCCTCAAGTACGACGACGTCATGGACCGCCAGCGCAAGGTGATCTACGGCGAGCGGCGCGAGGTGCTCGAGGGTGCCGACCTGCGCGAGCAGGTGCGGACGTTCATCGACGACGTCGTCACCGGCTACGTCCGAGGCCACGGTGGCGAGTTCGCCGAGGAGTGGGACCTCGACCAGCTGACCCGCGACCTCACCGCCGTCTACCCGGTCGAGGTCGACCTCGACGCCATGGCCGAGGAGGTCGGCGGGCAGGCGAACCTCGACCAGGACGAGGTCATCGAGGCGCTGAAGAAGGACGCCCACACCGCCTACGACGACCGCGAGGCCGAGGTCGGCGAGGACGTCATGCGCGAGCTGGAGCGCCAGGTGCTGCTCTCGGTGCTCGACCGCAAGTGGCGCGACCACCTCTACGAGATGGACTACCTGCGCGAGGGCATCTACCTGCGGGCCTACTCCCAGCGCGACCCGCTGGTCGAGTACCAGCGCGAGGGCTTCGACATGTTCAACGCCATGATGGACGGCATCAAGGAGGAGGCCATCGGCCTGCTCTTCCACCTCGAGGTCGAGGTGGAGCCGGAGGAGAAGTCGGCCGCCGACGTCCTGAGCGTCGCTCCGGGCCTCCAGTCCCCGGTCACGCCCAGCCTCTCGGTCAAGGGTCTGGCCAAGCCGCAGGAGCCCACGAACCTCACCTACTCCGCGCCGGACGAGTCCGGCGAGGCCGAGGTCGTGCGCAACGAGCAGGCCGAGGACCCCTACGCCGGCACCGGTCGCAACCAGGCCTGCCCCTGCGGGTCGGGCAAGAAGTTCAAGCAGTGCCACGGCGCCCCGGGCGGCCCCACCGGCCTCACCACCCGCGCGGGCGGCTGAGCACGCCGCGTCGAGCACAGCGCGCTGAGCCGGGCCGAGGCCCGGGCACCGGCACACCACGACGGCCGGACGGGAGCACCCGTCCGGCCGTCGTGCGTCCACCCGGCGTGCGCCCCGTGGTGCGACCCGTCGGCCGACGCGGATCAGCCGACGCGGATCAGCCGACGCGGATCAGTCGGCGGCGCCGGCCCGGTCGGCGGGGGCGGACCGCCGTCCGGCGAGGCGGCCCCGGGCCTGCGCCCACCCGTGGGCGGCAGCCGCCGCCGCGAAGTCGCCCAACGTCTGGAGGACGCGGGTGACCAGCGCGATGGCGGTCGCGTGCCCGACACCGGTGTGCGGGGCCAGGAGCGCCACCAGGGCCACCTCGCGGGCGCCCACGCCCGCCGGCGCGACCACGACGGCGACGCCGACGACGTAGGCGGCCGCGAAGCCCCCGGTGGCGACGGCCAGCAGCTCCAGCGAGGGCCGGGGAGCCAGCGCGACCACCGACCCGGCGTAGCAGAGCCACGTGGCGGCCATCCGCGCGCACAGCACGGCCATGTCGCCCCAGCCCAGCCCCAGGCGTCCGCCGTGCCGGGCCAGCCGCGTCCCGAGGGCGTCGACCACGGGCGGCGTCAGCGCCGCCAGGCAGAGGACGACGGCGATCGGCCCCGTCCACCGGGGCACGGGGAGCGCGGGCACGCCGGCGGTCACCAGAGCACCGGCCAGCGCCCCCGCGGTCGCCACGTTGACGACCAGGAACAGCAGCCCGGTGGCCACGGCGGTGCGGACCCCGACCCCGTACGGCCGCGCCAGGTCCGCGTGCGCACCCAGCGACCACACCGCGCCCGGGATGTACTTGCCGAGCTGGCCGGTGAAGAAGACCCGCGGACCCTCGTACGGGGGCAACCGGTGGCCGAACCCCCGCAGCAGACGGAGCCAGGTGCCGGCCGTCAGCCACAGCCCCACCAGGACGCAGGCGGCCGCGCCGGCCAGGTCGAGCGGCCGCACCCCGGTGAGCGCCGCGACGAAGTCACCCCAACGCCCGCGGAGGCCGACGCCGGCGCACGCGAGCACCGCGAGCACGAACAGGACGCGGACGGCGACGCGCAGGCGCGCCCGCGAGGGAGAGGGACGCGCGGGCACCGCGGTCTGGGTGCCGGTCTCGGTGCCGGTCTGCCCGTGGGCCGTCCTCACGCGCGGCCCCGCCCGAGCTGCCCCAGCCTGCGCGCGTGCGCGACGAGCTCGGCGAGCAGCCCGAAGCCGGCCACCTGGACCCCCAGCACCAGCAGCAGCGCAGCGCCGAGCAGGGCGCCTCCGCCGGCGCCAGGGCCACCGGTGACGGCGGGCGGGAGGGCGAGCAGCAGCAGGAGCACGGCCCCCAGCAGTGCGGCGACGGCGCCACCGGTCGCGACGGCCCTGGCCGGGCCTCGGCCCGGGCCGTCGAGCAGGAGTCGCAGGGTGAGCAGGTCGACGAGGCTGCGCCAGCGCCGGAGCAGGGCGCTCGCCTCCCGCGCCCCCGGCGCACGGCCGGACCCGCCACCGGACCCGCCACCGGTCGAGCCACGGTGCGGGCGTCGGGGCGGGCGTCGGAGGGGACGGTGCACGGGCACCTCGGTGACGCGGTGGCCGAGCCCGAGGGCGACGACGCCGAGATGACGGTGCACCTCGCCGTGCAGGAGCGGCGCGACGTCGGCGGCCACCTCGGCGCGCATGGCCCGGAAACCGCTGCGGGCCCGGCCGCGGACGCCGGTCACCAGGTCGTGCCCGGCGTCCAGCGCCTCGAGCAGGTGCTCCAGGTCGGTCGGGTCGTCGCGGCCGTCGGGGTCGAGCACCACGACGCGGGTGGCACCACCGCGCAGGGCGTGGGCGATCCCGACCCGCAGCGCCGCCGACGTGCCGACGCAGCTGCGAGGCATCACCAGCTCCAGGCTGGGCAGGTCCAGCATCAGGGCCCCCACGGCTGCCGCCACCTCGGGACGAGCGCCGTCGTCGACCACCAGGACGCGGCCGTGCGGGTCCGCCGTCCCCACCTCGCCCACGACACGCGGCAGCAGGTCGCGCAGGCCCTCGGCCTCCTCGGGGCTCGGTGCCACCACCCACAGCATCGGGTGCACCTCCGGGACGGGTCGTGGCCGTCTGACGGGCAGGACGGCGGGTGTCTCGGATGGTGCTGGTGGGACCTGAACGTCTCGTGACGTGGCTGTGGCGAGTCGGCGAGGAACGGACGGCGGGCCGGTCCTCAGGCAAAGCCGCGGCCGGTCCTCAGGCAGAGCCGCGGCCGGTCCTGAGGCGAGGCCGTGGCCCGGTCCTCAGGCGAAGTCGAGGGCCGTGCACAGCCACCGGTCGGTCGGGAGGCTGCGTCGCTGCTCGAAGCGGGCGGCGAGGGCGCGCGAGCGGCGGCCGTGCCGCACGTGCACGGCCAGCTCCAGCACCCCGGCCACCGGGTACCCGGCGTGGGTGGAGACCACCTGGGCGCGCGGGGTGGACCCGCGGGCGTGCTCCCGGTCCAGCTGCGCTCCCACCAGCTGGGCGCGGCGCACCAGGTCCGCCTGGACGTCCTGGGCGGTCCAGCGCGCGAGCTGCGCGGCCGGTCGGGTGCCACCGACGATCTCCAGCGCCGCCTGCACCACCTGGCGTGCCCACCGCTCGCAGCCCTGTCGGGCGGGGCGGTCGAGCGGGACGACCGGAGCAGGGGCGGGCTCGTCGTCCGGCAGGCGCTCGAAGCCCTCGGCGGGCGCCGGAGGACGGTGCCCCAGGTCCAGCGCGAGCGTGCCCTGGACGGGGCCGCTGGGCAGCCCGGCGCGCCAGCGGGCCTGGTCGACGGCGATGACGGAGTCCCGCGCGTCGCGGGCGGCCTGGACGGCGGCCGTCTCCGCCCGCTGCTCGTCCCGAGCGATCGAGGCGAGCAGGAACGCCTCGAGCGGGCCGGGCACGTGGCCGGCCTCGGGCTTCCAGGCGGGGCGGCGCCCGCGGGGCGCCGCCGGGGACGGCTCGTGGACCGGCGGGTGGGAGGGCTGGTGGGTGGGCCGCTGGGTCTGGTGGGGCTGGACGAGGGCGTGCGGCATCGCGGTCATGTCGACTCCGAGAGGTCGAGGGCGGGGAAGGGAGAGGTGGCGGGGCGCACCAGCGCCCCGGGAGGTCCGTCAGACGGGGAGGACGAGCACTTGGCCCGGGAGGACGAGGTCCGGGTCCGCGCCGATCTCGGCGCGGTTGGCCGCGTGGAGGCGGGCCACGTAGGCAGCGACGGCGACGTCGTCGTGGGCGTCGCCCCCGCGCCGCAGGTGTGCCTCGGCGATGTCCCAGAGGCAGTCACCGGTGCGCACCAGGTGGGTGCCGCTGGGAGCGGGTCGTGCACGAGGCGCGGGGGAGGCGTGCGTGGCGGCCCGCGCGGCGGCCGGGTCGCCGCTGCGGGTGCGGTCGCCGAGGCCGGCGCGCTGCGGCAGGGGCAGCCCCGAGAGACCGGCGACCCCGGTGATCACCGTGGCGGAGCCCGTCGTCGCCGAGGTCTGCGCCCCGGAGGCGTGCAGACCGGCCTGAACCGTGCCGGCCTGGGTGGGGGTCGCGTGGGCGGTGCCGGCGAGGCCGGTCGCGCCGACGACCCCGACGAGGCCCACGCCCAGGCAGCGCAGCACCAGGCCGCGCAGCGCGGACGGGACGCCCGGCACCCGGGCCGCGGCCGCCCCGCGGGCCGCCTGCAGCGTGACCGCGGTGGTGGCCAGCCACGCCCAGGCGAGGCAGACCAGCAGGGCGGCGGTGCAGCCGGCCACGAGGACGTCGGAGAACGCGCCGGGCTGCGCGGCCAGGGCTGACGGGTCGGCCAGGTCCACGAGCGTCGAGGCGACGAGCCCGGGCCGCAGGGCAGCGACGAGGGCGCCGACGAGCGCGGTGGCGCCGACCTGCACCGCCAGGCAGCGGGGCAGCGACGCGCGAGTGCTGGAGGTCATCCCGAGATCCTCACAATCCTTGCGTTTGCGTGCGTTTGCCTCATTCAACGTGCGTCAAGTGACGATGACAACCCGTTCTCCACAGAAATCGCACGATCGGGTCGAAAAAGTGAGTGATGGACAGCAAATAGACGCAAACACAAGCAAATGTAGGTATGCACGTGTGTCAGTGGAGCCCGGACGTGTGGGAGGGTGGGCCCATGGCGTGGGAGGACGAACTGTTCACGTTCCTCGACGACCTCGAGCAGCAGGCGGAGGCGGCCTACGCCGCCGAGCGTGGCCTCGAGCTGGCGGACCGGGCACGCGCCGAGTACGCCTCCGTGGCCCTCGCCGGACGTCTGATGGCGAGCGTGGGGTGCGAGGTCGGCCTCCGGGTGGAGGGCATCGGCCGTCTGCGCGGCACCCTGGACCGGGTCGCCGACGGGTGGCTCCTGCTGTCCGGCCCGGCGCAGGACTGGGTGGTCCGCCTGCCCGCGCTCCTGGGCGTGGACGGCGCCTCCGAGCGGGCGGTGCCCGACGTGGCCTGGCCGGCCGCGTCCCGCCTGGGGCTGGGGTCGGCGCTACGTCGGCTGGCGGACGCGGGGGAGCGGTGCGTGCTGCACCTGCGCGACGCGGCGCGGCACGAAGGAGTGGTGCTGCGGGTCGGCGCGGACTTCGTCGAGCTCGCGGAGGGCGAGGCACGACGGGTGCTGCTGGTGCCGTGCGAGGCGCTCGCGGCGGTCAGCAGCAGCGAGCGCTGAGCCGGGGGAGCCGGCTCAGGTGGCCTCGTCGTCGTAGGGCGGGACCTCGCCGTCCGCGAGGCTGTCGTCCTCGTCCGGCTCGTCGTCCTCGTCGTCGTCCTCGAGCGCCTCCATCACGTGCTTGCGCACGATCTGGCGGGGGTCGAGGTCACGCAGCTCGAGGTCGGCGTACTCCGGCCCGAGCTCCTCGCGGAGCTCGTCGCGGGCCTGGTTGGCGAACCGACGGGCGATCTTCACCCACTGCGCCGCCTGCTTCGCGAGCTCGGGCAGCTTGTCGGGGCCGAAGACGAAGATGGCGACGACGGCGATGACCGCCATCTCGGGGAGCCCGATGTCCAGGATCAGCGGGACGACGGGGTGGAGGCCGGGCACGAGGACAGCCTAGGCCGCAGGTGGATCAGAACTTGTTCTGGGGCGTCAGTCCGAGCTGCATCCCGGCGAGACCTCGGCCACGTCCGGCCAGCCGCGCCGCCACGTCCGCGAGCACCCGGGCCGAGGGAGCGGACGGGTCCGCGTCCACGACGGGCTTGCCGTCGTCCCCGCCCGTGCGCAGCGAGGTGTCGAGCGGGATCTCGCCCAGGACGGGCACGTCGTAGCCGAACCGCTCCGAGAGGGTGGCCGCCACGCGGGGGCCACCACCGGTGCCGAACACGTCGATGCGGTGGTCGGTGCCCTCCGGGGTGCAGTGGGGGCAGGGCAGGTAGCTCATGTTCTCCACGACGCCCACGACGCGCTGGTGCATCATCGAGGCCATGGTGCCGGCGCGCTCGGCCACCTCGGCGGCGGCCTCCTGCGGCGTGGTCACCACGACCACCTCGGCGCCGGGCAGGTGCTGGCCCAGCGAGATGGCGATGTCGCCGGTGCCCGGGGGCAGGTCGAGCAGCAGGACGTCGAGGTCGCCCCAGTAGACGTCGGCGAGCATCTGCACGAGCGCACGGTCGAGCATCGGGCCGCGCCACGCGACCACCTGGTCGCGGCGGGGCTTGAGCATGCCGATCGAGATCACGGAGACGCCCGAGGACGTCGGCACGGGCATGATCAGGTCGTCGACCTGGGTCGGGCGCGAGTCGGCGACGCCCAGCATGGCGGGCACCGAGTGGCCGTAGATGTCGGCGTCAACGAGGCCGACCTTGAGGCCCTGCTTGGCCATCGAGACCGCGAGGTTCACCGTGACGGTGGACTTGCCGACGCCGCCCTTGCCGGAGGCGATGGCGAAGACCTTGGTGAGGTTGCCGGGCTGGGCGAACGGGATCTCCCGGGCGGGCTGGCCGCCGTTGAGGGTCTCCTTGAGCTGGGCGCGGTCCTCGTCGGTCATCACGCCGAGGGTCAGGTCCACGTCGACGACGCCGTCGACGCCGCGCACGGCGGCCTTCACGTCGCGGTCGATGGTGTCCTTCAGCGGGCAGCCGGCGACGGTCAGCAGCACCGTCAGACAGACGCCGCCGTCGTCACCGACGGAGACGTCGCGCACCATCCCCAGCTCGGTGATCGGACGCTTGATCTCCGGGTCGTTCACCGTGGCCAGTGCGGCCTGGACCTGCTCCAGCGAGACACTCACAGCACCCGAGCATAGGAGCGGCCCCCCACCCGGACCCCAATCGAGGTGAAGGAACGCACACGACGACCCGGGGACGCGGCTGGGACCAGGCGGGGATCGGGCGGGGATCAGGCGGGGATCAGGCGGGGATCAGGCGGGCGGCCGGGGCCGCTTGCGCTCCTTGGTCCGGTCCCGCGGGCGGTCGTCGTCGCGGTCCTCGCGCTGGTCCTCCATCTCGGCCAGCAGCGAGCGCAGCTCGGAGCGCACGAAGTCGCGGGTGGCGACCTCGCCCAGGCCCATCCGCAGCGACGCGACCTCGCGGGCGAGGAACTCCATGTCGGCGTGGGCGCGGGCGTCGGCCTGCCGGTCCTGCTCGGCGACCACCCGGTCCCGTGCCTCCTGCCGGTTCTGCGCCAGCAGGATCAGCGGCGCCGCGTAGGAGGCCTGGAGGCTGAGCATCAGGGTGAGGAAGATGAACGGGTAGCCGTCGAAGTGCCAGCCGGCGGGCGTGACGGCGTTCCACACCACCCACACGACCACGAACCCGGTCATCCACAGCAGGAACTGCGCGGTGCCCATGAACCGGGCGAACTGCTCCGCGAAGGTGCCGAAGGCGTCGGGGTCGTAGGCGGGGCGGCGCACCAGCTGACGGCGCGCGTCGCGGGGAGTGTCCAGCCGCGAGATCTCGTGCCGGCGCTCCCACCGGCTCTCGCCCCGGGTGTCGCGGCGGCCGTCGCCGCGGCCGTCGCGTCGCGAGTCGCCGCGCGGGTCGCGCGCCTCGGCGCGGCGGGCCAGCCGCTCGCGCAGCGAGTCCTTGAGGGCGGCGGTGTCGAGCGGGGAGTCGGAGCGGTCGCCGTCAGCCACGACGTCCTCCCTGGGGCCGGCCCAGCGGCGTCGGTGCCGTGGGGATCGAGCCGCGCCGGGGCGCGGCGTCGCGCCAGCCCTCGGGCAGCAGGTGGTCGAGCAGGTCGTCGACGGTGACCGCACCGAGCAGGTGCCCCGCCTCGTCCACGACGGCGGCGGCGACGAGGTTGTAGGTGGCCAGGTAGGCGGCGACGTCGTCCTTGCCCGCCTCGGGGCGCATGGGCTCCATCTCGTCGTCGAGCACGCCGCCGATCAGGGTCGAGGGCGGCTCGCGCAGCAGGCGCTGGATGTGCGCGACCCCGAGGAACTTGCCGGTCGGCGTCTCCAGGGGAGTGCGGCAGACGTAGACCTGCGAGGCCAGCGACGGCGTGAGGTCCGGGCGGCGCAGGTGCGCCAGCGCCTCGGCGATCGTCGCGTCCGGCGCGAGGATCACCGGCTCCGGCGTCATCATCGCGCCGGCGGTGTCCTCCACGTAGGACATCAGGCGCTTGACGTCCTCGGCCTCCTCCGGCTCCATGAGCTCCAGCAGGGCCTGGGCGGTGTCCGGGGGCAGCTCGGCGATGAGGTCGGCCGCGTCGTCCGGGCTCATCTCCTCGAGGACGTCGGCCGCCCGCTCGTCCTCCAGGGCGGAGAGGATCTCGACCTGGTCGTCCTCGCTGAGCTCCTCGAGCACCTCGGCGAGCCGCTCGTCGCCCAGCGCGCTGACCACGGCCGTGCGTCGCTCCGGCGGCAGCTCGTGGATCATGGTCGCGGCGTCGGCCGCGCGCATCTCGTTCAGCGCGTGCAGCAGGTGCGTGGCGCCCTGCGCGGCCTCGCGCCGGCTGAGGCCCTCGACGTCGCGCCACTCGACCACGTGCGTCTGCCCGCGGCGGCGCAGACCCTTGCCGGGCTCCTGGAGCGCGATGCGCGAGATCACCCAGTCACGGTTGCGGGCCTGCTCCATGCCCACGTCGTAGACGACGCCGGAGGCGCCGGTCTCCTTGATGGTGACGGTGCGGTCGAGCATCTGGCCGATCACCAGGGTCTCGGTGGAGCGCTGCTCGAAGCGGCGCATGTTGAGCAGGCCGGTGGTGTACACGCGCTCGGCGTCCACGTTGGTCACCCGCGTCATCGGCACGAAGATGCGGCGGCGGCCGAAGACCTCGAGGACGAGGCCGAGGACCCGGGGCTGGTGCTCCTCGGAGCGCACGGCCGCCACGAGGTCGCGCACCTTGCCCACCTGCTCGCCCTGCGGGTCGAAGACCGGCAGACCCACGAGCCGGGCGACGTAGACGCGGGACGGGCTGCTGCTCACGACCCAACGCTATCGTCCGCGGCCCCACCCGGTCGTCCGGGCCGTGCGCGCCTGCTCGTCGCCCGGCCGCGCGTGGCACGATGGCGACGTGCGCGTCACCCTCCACGTCGGTCTGTCCCGGGCAGGCACGTCCTACCTCGAGAACCTCATGGCCGAGCACCGCGAGCGGCTGCGCGTGGCCGGCACGGTCTTCCCGTTCGTCCACCCGGACGCGCAGCGCGAGGGTGCCGCCGAGGTCCGTGGGGGCCGCCCCGCGCTGGGGCTGGGCCGCGCCGAGGTGGCCGGCACCTGGCGGGCCCTGGCCGACCGGGCCCGCGAGTTCTGCAGCCGCACCGGCGGCAACGCGGTGATCAGCCACCCCCTGCTCTCCGGCGCCACGCCCGAGCAGGTCGCCTGGGCGATCGAGGCGCTGGACGGGCTCGAGGTGCACGTCGCCGTGACGGCGCGGGACCTCGGCCGACAGGCCGTCACGCACTGGCAGGAGCGCGTCGAGGCCGGCTCCACGACCACCTTCGCGGAGGTGGCCGAGACCGAGCTGCGGGCGGACACCGGCCGCGACGCCGGCCCGGACGACGGTGGCCGTCGCCCCGGCTTCTGGCACGCCCAGGACCTGGCCGACACCCTGCGTCGCTGGACCGCCGGCCTGCCCGCCGACCGTGGCCACCTCGTGGTGGTCCCACCGCGCGGCGCCGCCCCGGAGATGCTGTGGACGCGGTTCGCGCAGGCGTGCGCGATCGACGACTCCGCGATCGACGCCCGGGTGCCGGTGCGCGCCCACCCCAGCCTCGGCGCCGGCGAGGTCGCCGCGCTGCGCGAGGTCAACCGGCTGCTCGGCGACCGGGTCGACCGCGCCACGCGGGACCGGCTCGTCCTGCGCGAGTGGGCCGAGACCGTGCTGCCGGCGCGGGCGGGCCGGCCCGGCCACGTCCCCGTGCTCGCGCCCGCCGCCCTGGCGCCGCTGCTGCGCGAGGCCTCCGAGGGCTGGCTGGCCGAGGTGCGAGCCGCGGGCTGGTCGGTGCACGGGGACGTGGCGGCGCTGGAGCCCCTCGTCGCCGCCGCCGGCGACCCCGAGCCCGACCAGCCGGTGCCCGCGGACCTCGACCCCGAGGCGCTCGTGGCCTCGGTGCTGGCGGCCGAGCGGCCGGGCGGTGACCGCCGGCCCGCGCTCGGCGCCGCCGCCCTCCAGCGGCCGTACCCGGCGCAGCCGCGGGTGCGGGAGGCCGGCCCCGGCGGGGTCGTGCCCCCGGCGCCGGGCCCCGACCCCCGCGTGTAGCCGCCCGGGGGACCGACCGGCGGGCCGGTCCGAGTGACGTGGGTCACCGCGGGGGCGGTTCCTGTGGTTAACCCGCCGGTAATACTGTCCTCGCGACCCGACGACTTCGCCGTGCGGGCGTCCACGCGCCGCCGCGCGGGGCGACCCGGGTGGCGCCACCCGTGGAGGATGAGCCATGCGTCTGTGCTCGACCGAGGGCCTCACCGAGGACCAGACCGAGATCCTGAAGGCCGTGCGGGCCTTCGTGGACAAGGAGATCATCCCGGTCGCCAACGACCTGGAGCACGCCGACGAGTACCCCGCGGAGATCGTCGAGGGCCTCAAGGAGCTCGGCGTCTTCGGCCTGATGATCCCCGAGGAGTACGGCGGCCTGGGGGAGTCCCTGCTGACCTACGCGCTGTGCGTGGAGGAGATCGCGCGCGGCTGGATGAGCGTCTCCGGCGTCATCAACACCCACTTCATCGTCGCCTACATGCTGATGCAGCACGGCACCGACGAGCAGAAGCAGCACTACCTGCCGCGGATGGCCACCGGCGAGGTGCGCGGCGCCTTCTCCATGTCGGAGCCGGGCCTCGGCTCGGACGTCTCGGCCATCTCCACGAAGGCCACGCGCCTGGACGACGGCTCCTACTCGATCACCGGCCAGAAGATGTGGCTGACCAACGGCGGCACCTCGACCCTCATCGCCGTGCTGACGAAGACCGACGAGGGCGCCGAGTCGGTCTACAAGAACATGACGACGTTCCTGGTGGAGAAGGAGCCCGGCTTCGGCGAGACCGCCCCCGGCCTCACCATCCCCGGCAAGATCGACAAGATGGGCTACAAGGGCGTCGACACCACCGAGGCGGTCTTCAACGACCACCGCGTCGGTGCCGGCCAGGTCCTCGGCGGCGAGCCCGGCAAGGGCTTCTACCAGATGATGGACGGCGTCGAGGTCGGCCGCGTCAACGTCGCCGCCCGCGCCTGTGGCATCGCCTGGCGCGCCTTCGAGCTGGCCGTGGCCTACGCCCAGCAGCGCGAGACGTTCGGCAAGCCGATCGCCCAGCACCAGGCCATCCAGTTCCGGCTCGCCGAGATGGCCACCAAGGTCGAGGCCGCCCACACGATGATGGTGCGCGCCGGCCGTCTCAAGGACACCGGCAAGCGGATGGACGTCGAGGCCGGCATGGCCAAGATGCTGGCCAGCGAGTACTGCAACGAGGTCGTCGAGGCGTCCTTCCGCATCCACGGCGGCTACGGGTACTCCAAGGAGTACGAGATCGAGCGGCTCTACCGCGAGAGCGCGTTCATGCTCATCGGTGAGGGCACCAGCGACATCCAGAAGATGATCATCGGCCGCGCGCTGCTGAAGGACTACGCGCTGCCGCGCTGAGCCCAGGCCCAGAAGGCTCCGCCCCGGCCGCCTGGCCGGGCCGGTGTCGGGTCAGCCCTCGTCGGAGCCGGTCTTCTCGCCGGCCGCGGGGTCCCAGGGGTGCGTGCCGCCGTCGTGCGTGCGCTTGCCCTGGGGGCGGAAGGCGTCCTCGCCCTCGCGCAGGATCACGTCGAGGGCGTGCACGGCGGCGTCCAGCACGGCCGCGTCGTCGACGTCCGAGGGCTCCACGCCGGGGGTGTCGACCGGGGTCAGCTCCTCCAGGTCGCCGATCACCCGGACGCCGGACTTGCGGACCAGCTGCACCTCGTTCTTCGTGCGCCGACGCAGCCAGCCGGGCACGGTGAAGCCGAGCTTGGCCTCCTCGCGGGCGTGCGCACCCAGCGTGTGCTTCGAGAGGGCCTTGTAGCGGTGGCGGTACTGGTCGCGCGTGAGGTCCTCGGTGCGCTCGTTGAGCAGCCGCATGAGCAGCGTGGAGTGCAGGCCGAGCGAGGTGTTGCTGCGCGAGGGCGGGGCGAACTCGTCCTCGGTGATGCCGGCGACCTCGCGGAAGCGGTCCCACAGCACGGTCTGGGGCGCGCCGGGCTGCGGGATCGTCACGACGGTGACGTTCTCCTTGCCCAGGGCCTCCGCCCAGCGGGTGACGGCGCGGCCGAAGCCCTGCTGACGCCAGAACTGGGCGCCTGCGGGCGGCTGCTTCGCGCCCTTGGCGGCGATGCCCTCGAGGTACTCGCTCCAGCCCCAGCTGCGACGGTTCTTGATGGTCTCCTGCCACATGGCGGGGATGCCGCGGCCGAGGTCGCGCACGGTGATCACCGCGTGCACGTCGCACCCGGGCAGCTCCTCGCGCAGGCGGCGGATGACCTCCACCTTGGCGGGGCCGAGGTACTCCATGGAGATCACCACGGTGTCCCCCTCGTGCTCGAGGATGCGCGAGCGCAGCTTCTCCCAGGCCCCGGGGAAGCGCTGGAGGGGCAGCTCGAGGAACTCCGAGACGCCCCGGGTCTGCACGGCCCACGGCGTCGGGAACAGCACGCCCTGGTCCAGCAGTCGCTGGTGGTTGGCCTCCATCAACGACTGGAGGTACGTCGTCCCCGACTTCATCAGGCCGACGTGCAGGACCACCCGCTTGCCCATGGACATCCTTCCGTGTGGCGGTCCGGGCGGGTCCGCCCGGAACCCCCGCATTCTGGCACACGGCCGACGACGGTCAGGGTCACGGCAGACCCAGGTCGTCACGCAGCTCGGGCCACGCGTGGACGCCCTCCGCGCCGGTCTGCTCCGCCACCGGACGTAGGGCGTCGTCGCCCTCGCGCAGCAGCGCCTCGAGGGCCCGGAGACTGGCCTCGAACAGGGCGTCCGTACCGAGCGAGTCGGGGTCTTCCCCGACCGTGTCCACCGGTGTGAGGTCGGCAAGGTCGCCGATCACCCGCACGCCCGTGGCAGCAAGGGCTTCGACCTCGCGACGCGACCTCTCGTGCAGCCAGTCGGGCACGGTGAACCCGATGCGCGGCTCGACCTCGCGGTCGGTGCCGAGCGTGTACTTGGCCAGGGCCTTGTACCGGTGCAGGTACTGCTCGCTGGCCAGGTCGGCGGAGCGTTCGTTCAGCACCTTCATCAGTCGGGCCGAGGCTCCACCCAGCGACTCGTTGGCCCGCGGAGGGGTTCGCCACGCGGCGTCACGGAGGCCCGCTGCGGCCCGGAACCGACTCCAGAGGAGATCCGGGTCGGCGCCCGGCGGCGGGACGGTGACGACGGTGACCGCGTCGGTGCCCAGCGCCGCGGCCCACCGTGAGGCGATCGACGCGAAGGACGTCCGGCGCCAGAAGTGCCGGCCCGGGCCGGGCCCCTGGTCACCGTGACGCACACCGTCGACGTACTCCGACCAGCTCCACGTCCGGCGGTTCTTGCACGTCTCCTGCCAGAGCGCGGGGACGCTGCGCCCGATGTCGCGCACGGTCAGCACCGCCTCGACCGGCGCATCGCCCAGGTCGTCCAACAGCTTCGTGATCCGAGCGGGGCCTAGGTTGGCCAGGAACTCCATCGAGAGCAGGACCGAGCCCGGGTGCGCCGCGACGCGCTCGCACAGGGCGACCCAGTCACCGGGCCGTGAGTGCGGCAGCCCGAGGAAGTCGTTCACGGCGCGGAGCTGCGTGTCCCACGTCGGCCCCGGGAACAGCACTCCCTGGTCTGCCAGCAGGTCGCTGCTGTGCTCCAGCAGCCCCTGGAGATAGGTGGTGCCGGACTTCATCAGTCCCACGTGCAGGACGACGCGCTCGGCCACGTCGGGTCAGCCCCGGCGCAGGCGCCGGCCGACCGCGCGACGCGCTCGGCGGTACAGCGAGAGTGGTGCCTCGGCTGCGACCTCCGCCCGTTCGAGCGCCTCGACGCGTCCCCGCAGGCGGCGACGCTGGCCGAGCAGAGTCGCGACCTCGTCGCGCTGGTGCCGGTCGTGCACGACCATGCGGGCCAGTGCGCCCACCGCGACGGCGGCCACCTCTTCCTCCGTCACGTCCTCCGGGGTGCGGCCGACGGGCGGGGTGGGGTCGACGAGCAGGTCGTCGAGGTCCCCGATGACGTCGTAGCCGCGAGCGCGCAGCTCCTGGGTCATCTCCTCGGCCCGGCGCGCGACGAAGGCGTGGGCGGCGGGAGGCGTGACGAAGGGGGTCCGGTTACCCGACGGGGCGAGCATCTCGCGGGTCAGGAAGCCCTTGGTGAGGCGCCGCAGCGTCAGCCCGTGCTCACGCTCGGGGATCGCCAGCTGGACTCGCCGCATCACCTCGACGCCACCGAGGTCGAGGGAGGTGTTGGGGTTGTCGGAGACGTGGTCGAGCCCGTCGCTGCTCACGCCCATCAGCCCCAGGAACTCGCGCCAGAGCCAGTCGGAGGGGGCATTCTTCGGCACGACGACCACGTGGACGCGCTCGGCGGGAAGACCCTGGGTCCAGCGGTCCAGCAGCCGGGGTGCGTCGTGGAAGGTCCAGAACTTCTCGTTCGCGTCGGCCTCGATCAGGGTCGCGTACTCGCTCATCGTGGCGGTCGTCCCGGACTTCACGACCTCCTGCCAGTGCGAGGGCAGCTGGCGGGCGAGGTCGCGCATCGTGAGCACGACGTGCACCTCGTCGGCGACCTTCGCGAGGTCCGCGAGGGCGCCCGCGGCCTGCTCGGCGGTGGCGGGGGAGAACAGCTCGTGGCCGATGAAGGCGTCGCCGTCGAAGGTGCGGACCTGCTCCAGCAGCCGGTCCCAGGTGCCCAGCTCCTCGGGGGTCAGCTCGTCGAGCACCTCCTGCCGCTGGCAGACGATCGCCGAGCAGTGGAAGTGCCGCAGCAGCCGCTCGCCGGGCAGCAGGAGACCGCGCTCCTCCAGGGCGTCACGGTGCTTCCAGGTGAGGGACTGCAGGAACGTCGTCCCCGACTTCATCGTCCCCACGTGCAGGAACACCCGCTTGGCCACGTCGCCGCCTCTCGTCAGATCTCGCTCGTCGTCGGTGCCCGCGGCCCCGGGTGGGGCGGTGCGGGCGTGGGCATTCTTGCACCCGGGCCGAGCGAGGGCCGACCCGCCGAGGGTCAGCCGGTGACCTCGACGTCGCGCACCTGGTAGCTGATCTCCTCGTCGGCCATCCGCTCGTCGGTGTCCACGGCGACCGCGGACGGGAAGTCCTGGCCGTCGGGCCAGTCCACCACCACCTGGTCGGCCTCGGTGTCGTTGGCCGCGTCGATGACGTCGTCGAGGCTCACCCAGCGGTAGGCGGGGGCTTCCTGCCCCTTCTCGACGCCGCCGCGGCCGCCGCCGCGCAGGTAGACCGCCGAGACCACCTCGTCGTCGACCACGGTGACCCGCACCGGCGACCCGCCGTCGGGGCAGAAGCAGCCCACCACCAGCGTGTAGGAGTACGACGTCGGCCCGAAGCCGGGGTAGGTGCCCACCGTCGGCTCGGCGGTGGGGCTGGTGCTCGGGTCGGTGCCCGGGTCGGGGGTGGACGAGGCGGTGCCGGTCGAGCCGCCGGTGTCGTCCTGGGCCGCGGGGTCGGCGGCCGTCGTGGTGCCGGACCCCGAGCAGGCGGTGAGCAGCAGCGCGAGCACCGGCCCCAGGACCAGGCCCCGTGCGCGGCCCGGCGCCGGGCCGGCGGTGGCACGGGCGGTGCGCGTGAGCGCGCGGGGGCGGGGTGCGGTCCTCATGCTCCTGGGACGGGGCGCGGCGCCGCGCGGTTCCCCGCCGCGTCCTGCCGCCCGGGGCGACGACCGGAAGGGGCCTGGGCGTGAACCACGCCACTCCGGGCGGGGGTGCCCCGCGCTCGGGGAGTGGTGAGGATGGGGCGTCACCCGCACAGGAGTACCAGAGCCGGTACCGGAGCAGAGGAGTCGGACGTGCAGTTCGGGCGCAGCTACGAGGAGTTCGAGGTCGGCGCGACCTACAAGCACTGGCCGGGCAAGACGGTCACCGAGTACGACGACCACCTCTTCTGCCTGCTGACGATGAACCACCACCCGCTGCACCTGGACTCCCACTACGCCGAGGAGACCACGCAGTTCGGCAAGAACGTCGTGGTGGGCAACTACGTCTACTCGATCCTGCTGGGCATGTCGGTGCCCGACATCTCCGGCAAGGCCATCGCGAACCTGGAGATCGAGTCGCTGCGCCACGTGGCGCCGACCTTCCACGGCGACACGCTCTACGGCGAGACCACCGTGCTCGACAAGTGGGAGTCGACCTCGAAGGACGACCGGGGCGTCGTGCACGTCGAGACCATCGGCTACAACCAGGACGGCAAGGTCGTCTGCCTCTTCCGCCGCAAGGTGATGGTGCCGAAGGAGAACTACCTCCAGGCCCGCGGCGGGGAGCAGCCCGGCCGGCCGGTGCCGCAGCCGGACAAGAACTGGCCCGGACCCGCGGGGGAGTAGCCGCCACCTGCGCCCGCCGGGGCGTCGGTCTTGCCAGGATGGGGCCATGCGACCGACGGCTCTGCTCTCCCGCGACTCCTGGCCCGTCTCCGCGTGGGAGCGCTGGTCGCAGTGGCCGCTGATCTTCTTCTCGCTGGTCTTCCTGGGCGCCTACGCCTGGCCGATCCTCGAGCCCGACCTCTCGCGGGGCGCGGTGGCGGCCTGCAACGCCGTCATCCTCGGCACCTGGGCGCTGTTCGCGGTCGACTACGTCGTCCGGTTCCTGGGCGCGGACCGGCGCGGCCGGTGGGTGCTGCACCACCTGCTCGACCTGTTCATCCTCGCCCTGCCCCTGCTGCGTCCGCTCCAGCTGCTGCGGCTGCTGCTCCTGGTCCGGGTGCTCAACCGGACGGCGGCCGGCACCCTGCGCGGCAAGGTGGGGCTCTACGTGGCCCTCGGCTCCATGCTGCTGGCCCTCACCGCCGCCCTGGCCGTCCTCGACGCCGAGCGCGGGGTGCCCGACGCGTCCATCACCAGCTTCGCCGACGCCCTGTGGTGGTCCCTGACCACGATGACCACGGTCGGCTACGGCGACACCTACCCCGTGACCGGCGCCGGTCGCTGGGTGGGGGCCGGGCTGATGGTCACGGGCGTCGCGCTGCTCGGCACCGTGACCGCGACGCTGGCCTCGTGGCTCGTCGACCGGATCACCGGTGAGAACGAGCAGGCGGACGCGGCGGAGCGGGCCGAGGACGAGCGGGCGGACGAGGCGCGCGACGCCGAGACCGCCGCGCTGCGTCGCGAGGTGACGGCCCTGCGCGAGCAGCTGGCCGTGCTGATCGACCGGCTGCCCGCCCCGCCGGTCGGCACCGACCCGGGCCCGGGCTCGCGGACGGGGGAGGAGCCCCCCGCCTGAGCCGGGCCGGGCCGCGCCGCCGGAGCCGCACCGACCGGGACCGCCGACTTGCCTCGTGACGAGCGTCGCTGGCACCGTCGAATGGGTGACCTCGACAACGACGACGGCGTCCACGCCCCGGCCCGATCCCTCCGACCCCGCCGGCGGCGACCGTGGCTTCTTCGGCCACCCCCGCCCCCTGGCGCACCTGTTCGGGGTGGAGATGTGGGAGCGGTTCAGCTTCTACGGGATGCAGGGCATCCTCGCGATCTACCTGTACTTCTCGGTCGCCGACGGCGGCCTGGGGCTGGACCGCGGCGTGGCCGTCAGCCTCGTCGGCGCCTACGGCGGCGGCGTCTACCTCTCCACCGTGCTCGGCGCCTGGCTCGCCGACCGGGTGGCCGGGCCGGAGCGGGTGCTGTTCGGCTCCGCCATCATCGTGATGGCCGGCCACGTGGCGCTCGCCCTGCTGCCCGGTGCGGCCGGCGTGGGCGTCGGCCTCGTGCTCGTGGCCCTCGGCTCGGGCGGGATCAAGGCCAACGCCACCTCGCTGGTCGGCGCGCTCTACGCCGAGGGCGACCCGCGCCGCGACGCCGGGTTCTCGCTGTTCTACATGGGCATCAACGCCGGCGCGCTCGTCGGGCCGCTGCTCACGGGCCTGCTGCAGAGCCGGGTCGGCTTCCACTGGGGCTTCGGCCTCGCCGCCCTCGGCATGGCGCTGGGCCTGACCCAGTACGCCGTGGGGCGCCGCCACCTGCCGGCGTCCACCGCCCACGTGCCCAACCCGCTCAGCGCCTCCGGCCGCCTGGTCGCCGTGGGCGTGGGCCTCGCCCTGGTCGTCGTCGTGGCCGTCGCGGTGCTCACCGGCCTGCTCACGGCCTCCGACCTGGCGGACGTGACCGCCGTCGTGGTGGTCGTGGCGATGCTGGCCTTCTTCGTGCAGATCCTGCGCAGCCGCGAGATCACCGCCACCGAGCGCAGCCGGGTGTGGGCGTTCGTGCCGCTGATGGCCGCCAACGTGGTGTTCTGGGCGCTCTACCAGCAGCAGTTCACCGTGGTGGCCGTCTACTCCGACGTGCGGCTGGACCGCGACCTGCTCGGCTGGGAGATGCCGATCTCGTGGGTCAACTCGATCAACCCCGTCTTCATCATCGCGCTGGCGCCGCTGTTCGCGGCGGCGTGGACGCGGCTGGGCCCGCGCCAGCCGAGCACGCCCGTGAAGTTCGGCCTCGGCACGGTGCTGATGGGCGTGGCCTTCTGGCTGTTCCTGGCGGTGCCGGGCGGCGAGGGCGCGGCACCCCTGCCGGCGCTGGCGGGCATCCTGCTGGTCTTCACCCTCGCCGAGCTGCTCATCTCCCCGGTGGGCCTGTCGCTGGCCACCAAGCTGGCGCCGCAGCGCTTCGCCACCCGCATGGTGGCGCTGTACTTCCTCTCCGTCTCGCTGGGCACCACGCTCGCGGGCAGCCTCGGCGCCTACTACGACCCCGAGGCCGAGACCGGCTACTTCGCGATCCTCGGGGCCGCCGCGGTGCTGGCCGGGCTGCTCGTGCTGGTCGCGACCAAGCCCATCGGACGGCTGATGGCGGGGGTCCGGTAGCCGCCCCGGTGGTCCGCCCCGGGCAGGACGGGGGAGAGAATGTCTCCTCGTGAGCATCGAGCACCACGCACCCTTCGCCGCCCCCCTGCCCCACCGGCACGACCCCGAGCTCCCCGAGATGTGGGTCGTGCGCCACGGCGCGACGGAGTGGAGCAAGAACGGCCGGCACACCTCCACCACCGACCTCCCGCTGCTGCCCGAGGGCGAGGACGGGGCCCGCGCGCTGCGCCAGCGCCTGGCCGAGGTGGAGTTCGCGGAGGTCTGGGCCAGCCCGCGTCAGCGGGCGCGCACCACGGCCGCCCTGGCCGGCTTCGGTGAGCCCGAGGTCGTCGACGACCTGCAGGAGTGGGACTACGGCGACTACGAGGGCCTGACCCGCGCCCAGGTGCACGAGGAGCACGACCCCACCTGGGCCGTGTGGACCCACGGCTGCCCCGGCGGGGAGTCCCCCCGCGACGTCGCCGCCCGCCTCGACCGGGTCGTCGAGCGCGCCCGCGCCGCGCGCGGCCCCGTGCTGGCGTTCGCCCACGGGCACTCGCTGCGCGTGCTGGCGGTCCGCTGGCTCGACCTGCCGGTGGCCGAGGGGCGGCACTTCCACCTCGACACCACCACCGTCTCGATCCTGGGCACCGACCGCGGCCTGCGCGAGGTCCGTCGCTGGAACGCCTGAGCCGGCTGGGGCGGGCCTGTGCGCTCCACCGGCCGCGGCCGTGGGCCGCGCACGACTGTTGACGCGGGGCCGCGGTTCGCCGCACCGTGTGCAGGTGAGTGACGCCAGCTGCCCCCGGTGCCCGGCCCCGGTCGGGACGACGGAGCTCGACGGCGAGACCGCGCACACCTGCCCGACGCACGGCGCGGTGGCGCCGCTGTGGCGCGCGGACGCGCTCGACTACGCGGCCCTCGTGGCCCAGGTCGACCTCTCCGACGAGCAGGCCAGCCTCGTCCCGTGGCCCCTGGGCCCCGGCTGGGCCGTGACGGCCCTGGCCACCGCCGGCAGCCCGCGCACGGTCGCGACCCTCGTCGGGGTCTCCGGCACCTCCGCCATCGACGGCCCGGTCGACGTGCTCGTGGTCCACGAGCGCCCCGGCACGGGCCTCGGCGCCCGCTGCGCCGGCGTGCCCGGGGAACCGGGCCCGGAGGCGTTCGAGGCGCCGCCCCTGGTGCGGCTGCGGGCCGAGCACCGTCAGGTCAACCTGTGGCCGGTCTCCACCGGCAGCACCGACGTGGACGTCCTGCTCGACCTCCCCGGCGTGGAGCCGGACGACGACGGTCAGGACCGCAGCGTCCTCGTCGGCGAGGTCGACGGGCAGTGGCTGTGGCTGGTCGTGCGGCCGGCCTCCGCGGTGCTGATGCTGCGCGAGGGCTGGCACCTGCGCGACCTCACCACGCTGGGCCCGGCCCTGGTGCAGATCGGCTTCGGGGAGACCGGCCAGCCCTGGTGAGCGCTCCCGGCTGACTAGGGTGGGGACGTGCGCATCGACCTCCACACGCATTCGCGGGCCAGCGACGGCACGCAGTCGCCGGAGGAGCTCGTGCGCGCGGCCGCCGCGGCGGGGCTCGACGTGCTCGCGCTCACCGACCACGACACGGCCGACGGGTGGGCGGCGGCCGAGGTGACGGCCCGCGACGTCGGCGTCACGCTCGTGCGGGGCATGGAGATCAGCACCCAGCTCGACGGCTGGGGGGTGCACCTGCTCGCCTACCTGCCCGACCCCACCTACCCGCCGCTGGCCGAGCACCTGCGCCGCGTGCTCGAGGGCCGCTCGGGGCGCACGCCCGCCATCGTGGCCCGGCTCAACGCGCTGGGCATCGACCTCACCGTCGACGACGTGGCCCGGGTCTCCGGCGACGCGGCCGCCTCGGGCCGCCCGCACGTGGCCGACGCGCTCGTGGCCCGCGGCGCGGTGCGCGACCGGGACGAGGCGTTCGCCCGCTACCTCAACGCCGGCCGCCCAGCCCACGTCGACCGGTACGCCGCACCGCTGCGCGAGGTGGTGCGTGACGTGGCCGGTGCCGGCGGGGTCAGCGTCATCGCGCACGTCTGGGGGCGCCGCCGCGTCCAGGAGCCCGGCCCCGACCTGCTCGCCGAGGCCGCGTCGCTCGGCCTCACCGGCCTCGAGGTCGACCACCAGGACCACGCGCCGCAGGTCCGCGCGCGGCTGCGCGACATCGCCCGCGACCTCGACCTCGTCGTCACCGGCTCCAGCGACCACCACGGCACCGGCAAGGTCGACCACGACCTCGGCTGCAACACCACGGACCCCGAGCAGTACGAGCGACTGCTCGCGGCCGCGCAGGCCGCGGCGGCGGCCTCCGGGCGCAGCACGCCCGCCGTCGTCCGCCCCTGAGCGCCCCCCCCTGAGTCGGCCCCAGCCGCCCCTGGTCGCCGTCAGCCCAGGCTGCGCAGGGGGTCGCGGAGGAAGTCGGTGAGGACGTCGGCCCACGTGCGCGGGGCGTCGAGGTGGACGTCGTGGCCGGTGCCGGCGACGGTCACCACCTGGGCCCCGGGCCGCAGGGCGCACATGGTCTCCACCTGGCGGCGGGGCACGGAAGAGTGCTGCCCCAGCACCAGCAGCGTCGGGCAGGAGACCTCGGCCCACTCCTCGACGTTCTCGCGGGCGTGCACGTGCGCGAGCGCGCGGGTGAGGGTGGCGGCGTCCCAGGCGGGACGCAGGCCGTCCGCGTGCTCCTCCAGCCCGGCGGCCCAGACCGCGGCCGTGTGCTCGTTGCCGCCGAAGAACCGGGCGAAGTCCTCGGAGTCGGCGAACGGCACCGGCCAGGAGGCCAGCCAGTCGCCCACGGCCTGCGTCGCCGTGGGGTCACCGCCGCCGAGGCCGGACTCCACCATCACCAGGCTGGAGACCCGCTCGGGCGCCCGCGCCGCCACCAGCATGGCGGTGTGCCCGCCCATCGACTGCCCCACCAGGGAGACGTCGTCGCGGCCCAGGTCGTCGAGCACCGCCAGCACGTCCTCCACGTAGGCCTCGCGGGACACGTCGTCGGGGCGGCGGGTGCTGCCGCCGTGGCCGCGCTGCTCCACGGCGACCGAGCGGAACTCGGGGGAGAGGGCGTCCATGGTCGCCGTCCACTCCCGGGCGTACCCCGCGAGGCCGTGCAGCAGCACCACGGGAGGTGCGTCCGTGGCCTGGTCGAGGAACCAGACCTCGGCGTCCGACCGCTCCACGCGGCCCCAGAGGTCGGGCATGCACCGAGTCTCGCGCGTCGTCAGCGGCGGCCCAAGCCTTGCAGCCGCAGCAGGGCCCGGTCCGGGACGAGTCGGGCCAGCCGCACCAGGGCGCGGTAGCGGCGCGAGGGCACCGAGAGGGCGCGGCCGGCGTCCAGGTCGTCGAGGGCCTCGGCGACCAGGTCGTCGGCGTCGAGCCACATCCAGGCCGGCGCGGAGCCGCGGCCCACGCCCATCCGCTCGTGGAACTCGGTGCGGACGAAGCCGGGGCACAGCGTGGTCACGGTGACCCCGCGGTCGCGGTACTCCGCCGAGGCCCAGGACCCGAACCGGTTCACGTAGGCCTTGGCGGCGCTGTAGGTGCCACGGGGCAGGAACGCCGCCACGGACGAGACGTTGAGCACCGCGCCGTGCCCGCGCGCCGCCATGGCGCCCAGGGCGGCGTGGGAGAGCCGCACGACGGCCACCACCAGCACCTCGAGCATCGCGGTCTCGGCCTCGACGTCGTTGTCGCCGAAGCGGCCCTTGAGCCCGAAGCCCGCGTTGTTGACCAGGACGTCGACGGGGCGCTCGGTGGCGGCGAGCCGTGCCTCGACCCGGGCCAGCTGCGCACGGTCGGTCAGGTCGGCGGCCAGCACCTCGACGTCGGTGCCGAAGCGTCGGTCCAGCTCCTCGGCCAGGCTCGCCAGCCGCGCCTCGTCCCGGGCGACGAGGACGAGGTCGTGGCCGCGGGCGGCGAGCTGGACCGCGAAGGAGCGACCGATGCCGGCCGTCGGACCGGTGACCAGGGCGCGGGGGCGGCCGGCCCGTGCCTCGGGACCGGGGTGCGTGTCGGGGGCTGTCACCGGACCAGTCAACCACCGCGCGTCGTCCCGGCCGGACCGCCCACCCGGCCCGTCGGCGCGCGGGTGCACCGCGGCCGTGCCCCGCTGCTGCATAGTGGTCGTGATGACCACGACACTCGCCGTCGCCAACCAGAAGGGCGGCGTCGCCAAGACCACCTCGGTGGCGTCCCTCGGGGCCGCGCTGGCCGAGCTGGGTCACCGCGTCCTGCTCGTGGACCTGGACCCCCAGGCGTGCCTGACGTTCTCGCTGGGCATCGACCCCGAGAACGTGGAGACCTCGATCTACCACGTGCTCACGCAGGGCACCGACGCCGCGGACGTGGTGCTCGAGACCGAGGACGGCGTGGACCTGCTGCCCGCCACGATCGAGCTGGCGCGGGCCGAGGCCGACCTGCTGACCCGGACCGGTCGCGAGCACGTGGTGAAGATGGTCGTCGAGGAGCTCGAGGACGACTACGACTGGGTGCTGCTGGACTGCCCGCCCTCGCTCGGGGTGCTGACGGTCGCCGCCCTCACGGCCGCGCAGGGCGTGCTGGTGCCCCTGCAGTGCGAGACGCTCTCGCACCGCGGCGTCGGGCAGCTGCTCGACACGGTGCACGACGTGCGGCGGTTCACCAACAAGTCGCTGGAGGTCTGGGGTGTGCTGCCGACGCTGTTCGACGGCCGCACCACCCACTCGCGCACCGTGCTCGAGACGATCTCCCAGACCTACTCCCTGGACGTCGTCGAGCCGCCGATCCCCAAGACCATCAAGTTCGCCGAGGCACCGGCTGCCGGTCGCTCGATCCTCGCCACCTCGCGCACCAGCAAGGGTGCCCAGGCCTACCGCGAGGTCGCGGCCAACCTGGTGGAGCGCGCCGCGCGACCCCGCTCGCGCCGCCGCGCGAAGGGCTGAGCCGTGGTCGGTCGCCACACCGCGCCGGTCCGGCCCCGCTGGGGGCGGATCGGGGCCCTCGTCGGCTCGCTGGCCCTCACGCTCGGCGCCGTGCTCGGCGCCGTCGGGGTGCTCGGCAGCACCGAGGAGCCGGCGTCCGCCGAGGTGAGCGTGGCGCTGGACCCGGCTGCCGCGTCGGCCGACCCGTCCTCCGTGGCCAGCCCGTCGGCCAGCCCGTCCGAGGCGTCGGCACCGGCCTCGCAGGCGCCGACGGAGCAGCCCGTGGAGCAGTCCGTGGAGCAGTCCGTGGAGCAGACCGATGAGGGGCCCGAGGAGGAGACCGCGTCCGTCGCGTCCCCCGCGCTCCCGGAGGGCTCCGGCACGGGCCGTCGGGCGGTGTTCTCCGAGTCCGAGCAGCGCGTCTGGATCGTCGGTGGCGCCGGGCGGGTCCGCGCCAGCTACCTGGTCTCCGGCAGCACCCTGGACAACCTCGACCCCGGCACCTACGAGGTGTTCTCGCGCAGCCGCGACGCCACCGGCATCGACGGCTCGACCATGGGCTGGTTCGTCCGCTTCACCCGCGGCCCCTCCGGTGCCGCCATCGGCTTCCACGACCTGCCCTTCTTCGACGGCGAGCGCGTCCAGACGCTCGCCCAGCTCGGCACGCCGCTGTCCCACGGCTGCATCCGGCAGAAGCGCTCGGACGCCCGCGTCATGTGGGACTTCGCGCAGCTCGGGACCACGGTGGTGGTGACCGCGTGAGGCGCGCGGCGCCCGTGCTGGTCGCCGCGACGGCGGTGGTCGGCCTCGCGTCCTGCGGCGTGGTCGACGACCTCGCCGCCGGCGGGGGAGCACCCGACGCCCTGCCCGTGGCGGACGCGCCGCTGGAGCTCGACTCGCTGCCCTACGTGGTCGGCAACACGCTGCACGCGGACGGACGGGAGATCGACCTCGGCGGCCGGGTCACCCAGTTCGTCGTCGGTCCGCGCGGCGTGTACGCGGACACCGACGAGGGCACCGTCTTCACCGACCTCGAGACCGTCACGCCGCTCAACGTCGACGTCAGCCTCTCGCCGCTGGTCCTCGGACCGGAGGGGGAGACGCTGGCCCTGGTGGACTTCTCCTCCCGGGTCGCCTCCGCAGCCGTCTACGACCTCGAGACCGGTGACCTCCTCAACGCCAGCACCCGGGGGATGGGCGACCCCGTCACCGACGACCTGGGCGACCTCTACGAGGAGACCTGGGCCCGGCCCCTCGGGTTCACCGCCGACGCGGTCGTCGTCGAGCCGGCTACCGGCCCCGCCCTCTACCTCCCGCTCGACGGCGGCGCGGCCACCGAGGTGCCGGCGGAGGACCTCACCGAGTCGTGGGCCGACAGCACGATCGTCGACGGCCTCCTGCCGTCCGCCGGCCAGGGCTACGACAGCTTCGACGTGGACCCAGCGACGCTGCCCCCGGTGCTGGTGCGCCGGCACGGCGAGCTCTCCCCGGACCGCACCGCCGCCCTCGTCGACGCCGAGAACCACAGCTGGCGCCCGATCGACGTCGCGAGTGGCACGGCGCTGGACGTCGACCTGCCCGACGGCGCGGACAGGTTCGTGGTGGCGACCTGGACCGACGAGCACACGGTGGTCGGCGGTGCGGCCCTGGGCCGCGGCAGCAGCGCCCGGCTGCGCGGGCAGCAGCGGTTGGTGTCGTGCGTGCTCGAGCCGGGCGGGCGCTGCACGGACCTGGGCAGGACGGTCTCGGGCCTGGCATCGTGGCCGGGACGTCCGTCCACCTGGGGCTGAGGCGGCTCCGGACGACGACGGCCCGTGACCGCGTGTGGCGGTGACGGGCCGTCGGTGCTGCTGGTGAGGGAGAGCCCGCGGGCTCAGCCCTCGGAGGAGCCGCCCTGGCCGGCGCCCTGGCCGCGGCCACGACCGCCGCGACCACGCGAGCGACGGCGACGACGCGGGGCGTCGCCCTCGGAGCCGCCGCTCGGGGCGGAGCCCGCCGGGCCCGAGGACGAGGAGCCGTCGGCGTTGCTGGAGCCGGTGGTGATGGTCGGGCCGCCGGTGCGCTCGGCCTTCGGCGCGCCCTCGGTGGCGACGGTCTCGCCGCCGCGGGAGCGGGTGCGCGTCCGGTTGCGGTCGCGACGGGGGCGCTCGCCGCCCTCGCGGGGCTCGCGCTTCTCGCGCGGCTGGGCCGGCTCGGGCGCCTTGATCCGGCCCTTGGTGCCGGGCTCGATGTCGAGCTCGGTGTAGAGGTGCTCGGAGGTCGAGTAGGTCTCGGCCGGCTCGTCGAACGGCAGGTCGAGGGTCTTGTTGATCATCTTCCAGCGGTGCAGGTCCGCCCAGTCGACGAGCGTGATCGCCGTGCCCGAGGCACCCGCGCGGCCGGTGCGGCCGATGCGGTGGACGTAGGTCTTGTCGTCCTCGGGGCAGGAGTAGTTGATGACGTGGCTGACGCCGCGCACGTCGATGCCGCGGGCGGCGACGTCGGTGCAGACCAGGGCCTGGAGCTTGTCGTCGCGGAAGCGGGTCAGCGCCTTCTCGCGGGCCACCTGGGCCATGTCGCCGTGCAGCGGGCTGGCCTTGAAGCCGCGCTCGACGAGGTCGTCGGCGAGCCGCTGGGCCGCGCGCTTGGTACGGGTGAAGACGATGACCTTCTCGACGTCCTTGGACTGCAGGACGCGGCCCACGATCTCCGGCTTGTCCAGGTCGTGCGCCTGGTAGACGTGCTGCGAGGTGGCGGGCACGGTGGCGTTCTCGTAGGACGCCTCGGCGCGGATGTTCATCGGCGAGCGCATGTGGGTGCGCGCCAGCGCGACGATCGCGGAGGGCATCGTGGCGGAGAACAGCATCGTCTGGCGCGTGGCCGGGGTGAGCTTGAGGAGCTTCTCGACGTCGGGCAGGAAGCCCAGGTCGAGCATCTCGTCGGCCTCGTCCAGCACGAGCGCGCGGACGTGGCCGAGGTCGAGCACCTTGCGGTTGGCCAGGTCGATGAGGCGGCCGGGCGTGCCGACGACGATGTCGACGCCGGACTCGAGGGCCTCGATCTGCGGCTCGTACCCGACGCCGCCGTAGACGGTCAGGACGCGCAGGCCGCGGTCGGCGCTGGCGAGGGTGAGGTCGGAGGAGACCTGGAGGGCGAGCTCGCGGGTCGGCGCCACGACGAGCGCCTGCGGCTTGCCCTGGGGGAGGGCCGCGTAGCCCTCGTCCTCGACGGCGGTGCTGCTCTGGATGACCGGGATGCCGAAGGCGAGGGTCTTGCCGGTGCCCGTGCGGGCCTGGCCGATGAGGTCGGTGCCCTCCAGGGCGACCGAGAGGGTCATCTCCTGGATGGCGAAGGGGCTGGTGATGCCGGCGCGCTCGAGCGCGTCGCAGATCTCGGGCATGACACCGAGGTCGCGGAAGGTGGTCAAGTATTCGTCTGCTTTCGTGCGGCGGCCGGCCGGGGGCGTGGCCGCGGGTTCTCGGATGCGGCCGACCCGGCGGCTCCGTTGGGAGTCCCCTGCACGTCTGCCGCGCACATACCTGCGGCCCTGCGGAGCGCGGCGACCTCGGGAGGTCGTCACGCGGCTCGGGGCCGCCGCGGGCCTGCCGCCGGCGGCCGTCGTGGGCGTCGGCGCGGCGTCCGCGCAGGCCCACCTTACCGATACGCTGCGAGCATGGCTGAATCCGACGTCACACACGCCGAGGTCGAGGGCGAGGACTCGCTGGCCTTCGAGGACCCGGAGTACCGGGAGGCGGTCGTCGACCTGCTGGCCGTCATCGGCTACGGACTCATCTCCGCCTTCGAGCGGCTCGGCGAGGACGCGACCCTCGCCCCGCACCTGGAGGCCAAGGTCCAGCTGGGCCGCATGGCCGCCGGCGAGCTCGGCAAGCTGGGCCGGATCGAGGCCCGGATGGCGGAGCTCGGCTCCGACCCGTTCGAGGCGATGGAGCCGTTCATGGCGGCCGTCGACGCCTTCCACGCCAACACCGCCCCCGCCGACTGGTACGAGGGCCTGGTGAAGGCCTACGTCGGTGACGGCCTGGCCAACGACTTCTACCGCGAGATCGCGGCCTACCTCGACGCCGGCACCCGTAGCCTCGTCATCGGCACCCTCGAGGACGCCGGGTACGCGGCGTTCGCGGTCGCCCAGGTGCGCGGCGCGATCGCGGCCGACCCGCGGCTGGGCGGTCGCCTGGCGCTTTGGGGCCGCCGCCTCATGGGCGAGGCGCTGATCCAGGCGCAGCGGGTGGCCGCCGAGCGGGAGGGCATGTCGTCCCTCCTGGCCGGCGGGATCGACCGGCCGGGCCTCGACCTGGCCGCCCTCGGCCGCATGTTCACCCGCCTCACCGAGCGGCACGCGGAGCGGATGGCCGAGCTCGGCCTCGACTCCTGACCCGGCGCTCGGTCCGGAACGACGACGCCCCGCGTCCTCGACCGTGGTGGTCGGGGACGCGGGGCGTGCGCGCGTCGGGCGTGGGTCAGCTGCGGAAGCCGACGGCACCGACCTGGGTGGAGCCGATCTCCACGTAGGCGATCTTGGCACCGGGGACCGCGATGGTGCGGCCCTTGGTGTCGGTGAGGGTGAGCAGGGTGCCGGCGGCGACGGCGTCCGCCACCTGCTGCTGGACGAACTCCTGCGTCGAGTCGACGTCCACCGCCATCTCGCGGGCGGCCTGCTGGATACCGATCTTGACCTCCACGGGTCCTCCTTCGTCGCGAGGCGGCTGGCGCCTGGATGAGCTCTCGTCCCGAGCCTAGGGCATGTGCCCAGACGGCCGGGGGAGGGCCGCTGGCCGGTGGGGCAGCAGGTGAGCAGCCGGGCCGGCCGCTCAGGCCTGGCCGGGCTCCTCGGTGCGCGGGTAGCCGCCGATGCCGCGCCAGGCGAGGCCGGAGACCAGCGCCGTGGCCTGCTCGCGGCTCAGCTCGCCGCCCTCGACGAGCCAGAAGCGGGCGCTCACCTGGGCCATGCCCACCAGCGAGACGGCCAGCAGCCGGGAGGCCTCGTCGTCCAGGCCGGTGTCGTCGTGGATGACCTCGGCGATGGCCTCGGCGCACTCGCTGGTGACCCGGTCGATCTGGGCGCGGACGGCGGGCTCGCTGGTGAGGTCGGACTCGAAGACGAGGCGGAAGGCGCCGGACTTCTCCGCCACGTAGGAGTAGAAGACGTCCATCGCCGCGGCCACGCGCAGCTTGTTGTCGTCCGTGGCAGCCAGCGCCTGGCGGCAGTTGGCGACGATGGTGTCCGCCGAGGCCTCCAGCAGGGCCTGGTAGAGCTCAAGCTTGCCGGGGAAGTGCTGGTAGAGCACGGGCTTGGAGACGCCGGCGCGCTCGGCGATGTCGTCCATCGCGGCCGCGTGGTAGCCGTTGGTCACGAACACCTCGAGCGCGGACTCCAGCAGCTGGGCCCGCCGCTCCTTGCGGGGGAGGCGTCCTCCGCGGGGGCGGACGTCGGCGTCGGCCGACGAGGCCTGGTACTGGTCTGCGGACACGGGGGTGCTCCTCGGTGCTGGCGTGCGGGTGCGACAGGGGTCCGGCAGTGCGTCGCAGGAACCGTGGGGTGCGATGTTACCTGCCCGTCACTTCACGGCCCGGGCCTTGTCCGGGGCGCGTCGAGGCGGGGTCCGGATGACGGGACGCGGCGGCCCGCCGTCGTCCGGGCCCCCACCATGGTGGGGAACCGGGAACACCACCGGACCGGCCCGCGTTGGGTCGTTCGTCCCATGACGCCGAGCCCGCCCACGCAGGGCACGGCGTGCCCCAGACCGAGGAGCTGAAGTGAGCATCCCTGCACTCGTGGAGCCGGCGGCCGAGCTGACGATCGACGAGGTCCGTCGCTACAGCCGTCACCTGATCATCCCCGACGTCGGCATGACCGGCCAGAAGCGCATGAAGAACGCCAAGGTGCTCGTCATCGGCGCGGGCGGCCTCGGCAGCCCGGCGCTGCTGTACCTGGCCGCGGCCGGCGTCGGCACCATCGGCATCGCCGAGTTCGACGAGGTCGACGAGTCGAACCTGCAGCGCCAGATCATCCACGGCCAGTCCGACGTGGGTAAGTCCAAGGCCGTCTCCGCCAAGGAGTCGATCCTCGAGGCGAACCCCTACGTGAACGTCGTCCTGCACGACGAGCGCCTGGACAACGACAACGTCTACCGCGTGTTCGAGGGCTACGACCTCATCGTCGACGGCACCGACAACTTCGCGACGCGCTACATGGTCAACGACGCCGCGTACTTCCTCGGCATCCCGTACGTGTGGGGCTCGATCTACCGCTTCGACGGCCAGGCCTCCGTGTTCGCGCCCAAGCAGGCCGAGAACGCGCCCTGCTACCGCTGCCTCTACCCCGAGCCGCCGCCGCCGGGCATGGTCCCCTCCTGCGCCGAGGGCGGCGTCCTGGGCGTGCTGTGCGCGTCCATCGGCTCCATCCAGGTCAACGAGGCGATCAAGCTCATCACCGGCATCGGCGACCCCGCCGTCGGCGAGCTGGTCATCTACGACGCCCTCGAGCTGTCGTGGCGCAAGCTCAAGGTCCGCAAGGACCCCAACTGCGCGCTGTGCGGCGAGAACCCGACCGTCACCGGCCTCATCGACTACGAGACCTTCTGCGGTGCGATCTCCGACGAGGCCGCCGACGCCGCCGCCGGCTCCACCATCTCGGTGACCGCGCTGGAGGGCATGCTCAAGGAGCGCGAGGAGGGCACCCGCGACTTCGTCCTCGTCGACGTCCGCGAGCCCAACGAGTACGAGATCAACCAGATCCCCGGCTCCGTGCTGATCCCCAAGGGCGAGTTCCTCAACGGCAACGCGCTCTCCGAGCTGCCCGGCGTCGACTCCGGCAAGCAGGTCGTCCTGCACTGCAAGTCGGGCGTGCGCTCCGCGGAGGCCCTCGCGGTGCTCAAGGGCGCCGGCTACGACGACGCCGTGCACGTCGGCGGCGGCGTGGTCGCCTGGGTGAACCAGATCGACCCCTCGCAGCCCTCCTACTGAGGCGCAGCACCACTACCGGCGAGGCCCGTCCGAGCACTGCTCGGACGGGCCTCGCCGCGTCCCGGGGAGGTTCCCGCGCGGGGTGCGGTGCACCCGAGAGCGTGACCTGCGCCGCACCGGCTCGTTGAGCGCTGCACGAGGGGGCGTGACTCGGAAGCGCCCCCGCGAGCGCAGGAGCGCCTCCATGAGCAGCACCCGCACGACCACCACCACCCGCACCACCGCCGGCACCGGGACCCACCGGACGCAGCGGGCCCTCGGGCTCGCGGCCGCCGCCGTCCTCGCCACCGCCGCCACGGTGGGCGCCGGCCTCGCCGGGGCCCAGGGCGCCGACGCGGCCGAGCCGGTCGCCTGGGCCCCCGCGCAGGACGCCACCATCACCCCCGGCGTGCAGATGTACACCGACGGTGCGCAGTGCACCGCGAACTTCGTCTACACCGACTCCTCGGGGGCGGTCTACGTCGGCTACGCCGCCCACTGCGCCGGGCTGGGGGAGTCGACGGACACCACCGGCTGCGGCACGGGCTCGCTGCCGCTCGGCACGCCCGTGGAGTTCGTCGAGGGCGGGTCGCTGCTCACCGCCGGCACCACCCTCGGCACCGGCACGCTGGCCTACTCCTCCTGGCTGACGATGGACGCCGTCGGCGAGACCGACGAGGACACCTGCGCCTACAACGACCTCGCCCTGGTCGAGGTCGACCCGGCCTTCGTCGACGAGGTGAACCCCTCGGTGCCCTTCTTCGGCGGACCCACGGCGCTGGCCACCGACGGCGTGGACGCCGGCGAGACCGTCTCCAGCTACGGCAACAGCTCCCTGCGGGGCGGGCTGAGCGTCCTCTCGCCCAAGACCGGGCTCGCGCTCTCCAGCACCCCCTCCGGCTGGTCGCACACCGTCTACACCGCGACGCCCGGCATCCCCGGCGACTCCGGGTCCGGGATGCTGGACGCCGACGGCGCCGCGCTGGGCACGCTCTCCACGGTGGCCCTCGCGCCCCTGGCGGGCTCCAACGGCGTGGGCGACCTGGCCCACGAGCTGGCCTACGCGCAGGAGCACTCCGGGATCGACGGGCTCGCGCTGGCGCTGGGCACGGAGCCGTTCGCGCCCCTGCTCTGACGCTTCTCCGGCGCCGACGTGGTGCCGCACCGCTCCACCGTGGGCCTCGCCGTGACCGGCGGGGCCCACGGTCGTTGACCAGGCATGACGCTGCTGCCCCGGGACCGTGCCGCCGCCCTGGTGGCGCCGCTGGTCGTGCTGCTGGCGACCGGGCTCATGGCCCTCTCGCAGGCGGCCCCGAGCGAGGGCGCCCCGGCGCTCGCGGTCGGCACCACCTCGTCCACCACCGCCGAGCACCGGCGGGTGACCGCCTGGGCACCGGCCGGCACGGCCACGATCCACCCCGGCGTCCAGCTCTACACGCGCGGTGCGCAGTGCACGGCGAGCTTCGTGCTCACCGACGCCCGCGGCGGCGTCTACCTGGGCTACGCGGCCCACTGCGCCGCCGGCGGGGAGTCCACCGACCTCGACGGGTGCCGCACCGGCGGCTTCGCCCGCGGGACGCGGGTGCGCGTGGCCACGGGCGGCTCCGTTGTCGACGGCGGCACCACCCTGGCCCGGGGACGGCTGGCCTGGTCGTCCTGGCGCGCGATGCAGCGCGCGGGCACCACGGGCCCGGCCTGCACGGGCAACGACCTCGCCCTGGTGCGGCTGCCCCGCCGCGTCCACGACCTGGTCAACCCGTCGGTGCCCGTGTGGGGCGGCCCCACGGGTCTCGGCGACGGCCTCGCCGCCGGCGAGACCGTCCTCGGCTACGGCGCCTCCTCCCTGCGCGCCGGTGAGAACGTCCTCTCGCCCCGGGCCGGCACCGTGCTCCCGGCGGACGAGTCCGCCCGCGGCTGGACCCACGAGGTCCTCACGCTCACGCCCGGGGTGCCGGGCGACTCCGGCTCGGGTCTGCTCGACGCCCGCGGCCGGGCGGTCGGCACCCTCTCGACCCTGACCCTGCTGCCCGTGCCCGGCAGCAACGGCGTCTCCGACCTGCGGCGCGCGCTCGACTTCGCCCGCCGCCACGGGGCCCCGCGCGGCCTGCGGGTCGCCGTCGGCACGGAACCGTTCACCGGGCCCTCCACGGGCCTCTCCACGGGGCTCACCACGGGGCGGGCCCGCACGTCCTAGGCTCGGGCGCGTGCACCACCCGGAGGACTACGTCGAGGACGTGCTGAGCGCCGTCGAGCAGGTGCCCGCGGGCAGGGTCACCACGTACGGGGCCATCGCGGACGCCGTCGGCCGGTACGGGCCCCGCAGGGTCGGCAACGTGATGGCCGAGCACGGGGGCGCGGTGTGCTGGTGGCGCGTGGTCCGGGCGGACGGCGGCCTCCCACCCAGCCACGGCGAGGAGGCCCGCGCCGCCTACCTGGCCGAGGGCACGCCGCTGCGACCCAGCGGCAAGGTCGACCTCCGGCTCGCCTTCCACCAGCCGCTCGGTACCCCACCGGCGGCACCGTCAGGCATGCCCGGGCAGGGCTGAGACACTCCGGGATAACGGCACGCGGACCGGACCGGACCGGCAGGATGGTGCCGTGAGCACCGCCGCCCGCCTCGCGAGCCTCCTCGCACACGCGAGCGAGGCGCTGCGCAGCGCCTACGAGGAGGTCCCCTGGGCCGACGGGCCCCTCGGCGAGCCCGCGACCTGGCCGGACACGCTGGTGGACTCGCTCTCCGTCGTCCTCGGGACCCGCTTCCCGGCGTCCCTGTGCTGGGGCCCGGACCTCGTGCTCCTCTACAACGAGTCCTACGCGGCGATGATCGGCGCGGCCCACCCCGGCGCGCTCGGCCGGCCCTACGCCGACACGTTCTCGAGCGCCTGGGACGAGGTCGGCCCGCTGGTGCGGCACGCCGCCGAGGGTCGCGGGTCCACCTGGTCCGAGGACGCGCTGGTGCCGCTCCAGCGCGCCGGCTACGTCGAGCACTGCTGGTTCACCTTCTCCTGCTCCCCGGTCCGGGGCGCGGACAGCGGCGTGGCCGGCGTCCTCGTCGTCGCCAGCGAGACCACCGCGACCGTGCTCGCCCGCCGCCGCTCCCAGGCGCTGGCCCGGCTCGACCGCGACCTCGGCGACGTCCGCGACGAGCGCGCGCTGCTGCGTCGGGTGGTCGGCGACCTGCGCGCCCACGCCGGCGAGGACCTGGTCGAGGTCGGCGTCGCGGACGGCCGCGCGCCCGACATCGGCCTCACCATCGACCCGGGCCAGCACGCCGGCGACGACCGGGGCCCACGGGCGCGTATCGACCTGCCGGTGCAGCACCCCAGCGCGGCGCCGCGGCACCTCGTGGTGCGGCTCAACCCGCACCTGCGCTTCGACGACGAGTACCGCACCTTCGTCGCCTCGGTGGCCACGACGGTGGCCCGGGCGCTCGACGTCGTCGTCGTCCGTGACTCCCAGCAGCGTCTCTCCGAGGCGCTCCAGCGCAGCCTGCTGACCCAGCCGCACGTCGAGCCCGAGGTGGACGTGGCGGTGCGCTACGAGCCGGCCGCGCTGGAGTCCGCCGTGGGCGGCGACTGGTACGACGCCTTCAGCCTGCCCGACGGCGCCGTGGCCGTCGTCGTCGGTGACGTGGCCGGCCACGACCAGCACGCCGCCGCGGTGATGGGGCAGCTGCGCAACCTCGTCCGCGGCGTCGCCTACGCCGGCGACGCCTGGCTCCCGAGCCAGGTCCTGGGCGACGTCGACCGCGCCATGGAGGGCCTCGGCGTCCCCGCGCTGGCGACCGCGGTCGTGGGCGTCCTGGAGGAGCAGGGGCCCGACGGCTACCTGCTGCACTGGTGCAACGCGGGCCACCCGCCGCCGGTGCTGCGCCGGGTGGACGGCAGCGTGGAGGTGCTCGACGAGCCCGCCGACGTCCTCCTCGGCGTCGACGGCACGCCCCGCCGCCGCGACCACCGCGCCGTGCTCGCGCCCGGTGACCTCGTGCTGCTCTACACCGACGGGCTCGTGGAGCGACGCGACCGCGGCATCGACGAGGGCGTGACGTGGCTGGCCGAGGCCGTCGCCGCCGGCGCGCACGAGCCCCCGGACGCGCTGTGCACCCGGCTGCTGGGCCTGGTCGACGGCCACGAGGACGACGTGGTGCTGCTCGCCGTCCGTCCGCGCCCGGTCTGAGCCCCGGCCCCGGTCGCCGCTCGACCGCACCCCCGACCACCGCCCGGGCACCACCCGGGCAGGGGTGTGCACAGCCTGTGGATGAAGGTGTGGACGAACCTGTGGGCGACAGCCCCAGGGTGTGGACGACGGCCCCCGAGCTGTGCACTCCGGGCGGCCCACGTCGCCCTGAGTGGGGACGTGTCGGCACCCGGTGCCCCCTGACCGACCGGTAACCACCAGGATGGTGTCCCGTGAACCACGAGCGAGCCGACGAGGGCCACGACCGGCTCTACCGCAGCCTGCACGCCGTCGTCCCGCCCCTGGCGCGTGGCATCTGGCGGCCCCGGGTCGAGGGGCTGGAGAACGTGCCGCGCAGCGGCCCGGTCGTGCTGGCCAGCAATCACCTCAGCTTCGTGGACTCGGTGGTCATCCCGTGCGTGGTGCCGCGCAAGGTGGTCTTCCTCGCGAAGTCCGACTACTTCACCGGCACCGGCCTCTCGGGCGGCCTGAGCCGCGCCTGGTTCGCCGGCCTCGGCATGCTCCCCGTCGACCGCGACGACCCGCGCTCGGCGCTGACCAGCCTCGACACGGCGCTCGAGGTGCTGGCCCGGGGCGAGGCGTTCGGGCTCTACCCCGAGGGCACCCGCTCCCGCGACGGCCGGCTCTATCGCGGCCGCACCGGCGTCGCCCACCTGGCGCTGACGGCCGGGGTGCCCGTGGTGCCCGTGGGCCTGGTCGGCACCGAGAAGATCCAGCCGGTCGGCGCGAACCTGCCGCGGCTGGCCAGGATCACCGTGCGCTTCGGCACCGCGATCGAGCCGGGGGACCGGTTCGCAGGCCTGCCCCTGGGCAAGGCACGGCGGCTGCTCACCGACGAGGTGATGGCCGCGATCGGCGGGCTCACCGGCCAGGAGCAGGCGGGCGTCTACAACGAGCGCCCCTCCACGACCTGAGGCTCAGCTGCTGGAGGGCTGCGGCAGCTGGGGGATGAGCCAGGACAGGAACGCGTCCTGGCTGCGGGTCTGGAGGTAGACCCGGCCGGGGCCGACGAAGTCGGTCACCAGCCCCTCGCCGGAGAACAGCGTCGACTTCCAGCCGCCGACCTTGCGCACCCCGTACTGCATCCCCTCGCTCCAGGCGACGAGGTGCCCGGTGTCGAAGGTGTAGGTCTGCCCCGGCTGCAGGTCCACGTGGTGGATCGCACCGTAGGAGGAGAGCACCACGGTGCCCCGGCCGGTCACCCGGAGCAGGAACAGCCCCTCCCGGCTGAAGAACGTGCGCGCGCCGCCCCACGAGGTGTCCACGTCCACGTCGGCGGACGACGCGACGTAGCAGCCCGAGGTGACCAGGAGGGGGTGCTCGAGCTCCCACGACACCATGTCGCCCGGCAGGGCGGGGGCGACCCACAGCTCGGCGCCGGACGCCTGCGCGGTGAAGGTGTTGACGTAGAACGACTCCCCGCCGAGCAGGCTGCGCCGCAGCCCCTTGAGCAGGCCGCCCTGCGTAGAGGTCTCGATCTCCACCCCGGACATCGCGACCATGGCTCCGGCCTCGGCCTTCACCCGCTCACCGGCCTCCAGGACGAGGCGGGCGGCGGCGTACGCGGGGCGATACAGGATCTCGGTCTGCACCCTCGTCATCATGGCCGCATGAGCGACGCGACGCACCCCCTGGTCCGGACCCTCGGGCTGGTCCGGCACCCCGAGGGCGGGTGGTACCGGCGGACCTGGGTCAGCCCCGTGACGGTGACCCTGCCCGACGGCCGTACCCGCCCCACCGCCACGCTCATCTGGTTCCTGCTGCCGGCCGGCGAGTCCTCGGCCTGGCACCGCGTCGCCAGCGACGAGACCTGGCTGGCGCACACGGGCCGCGTCGTGCTCCGGCTCGGCGGGCAGGGCCCGGTGCCCGTCGAGGGGCCCGCGCTCACGATCGGCACGGACGTCGCCGCCGGCGAGCACGGCCAGGCGCTGGTGCCCGCCGGCACCTGGCAGCGCACCGTCACCTCGCCCGAGCACGCCCTGGTCTCCTGCCTGGTCTCGCCGGGCTTCGACTTCGACGACTTCGAGCTGGCCGAGGAGGCCGGACCCTCAGTCGGCTGAGCCCCGGCCCTGGCACCAGCCCCACTCCATCTCCTCCACGACGGCGTCGCGCAGCGGCCGCCCGGCCAGGGTCTCGACCACGTGCAGCGAGAGGTCGATGCCGGCCGAGATGCCGCCCGAGCACCAGACGGTCTCGTCGGTGCGCACGAAGCGCCGGCCGGTGACGACCTCGGCGGTCGGCTCCAGCGCCACCAGCTCGGTGAGCGCGGTGTGGTGGGTCAGGGCGGGTCGCCCGGCGAGCAGCCCCGCGGACGCGAGGAGCAGCGCGCCGGTGCACACGCTCAGCAGCGCCTCGCAGGTGGCGGCCCGCTCGCGCAGGAACGCGGCCATCGCCTCGTCGCCGAGCAGCGGTCGGGTGCCGGCGCCGCCGGGCACGACGAGCAGGTCGGTCCCGGGGAGGGTCTCGATCGTGTGGTCGGGGACGACGGTGAAGCCGCCGCGGCCCGCCACCGGACCTGGCCGCAGCCCCACGGAGACGACCTCGAAGCCGGGGGCACCGACGCCTGCGGCGAGCTCACCGGCGACGTGGAAGACCTCGTAGGGGCCGGCGTGGTCCAGGACCTCCATGTCCGGGAAGGCCAGGATCGCGACGCGTCGGGTGCTCATGGCCCCGATGCTGCTCGCCGGGCGGCGTCCTCGGGAGGCCTCGCCGCGGGGTCGGCAGGATGTCGTGGCAGGTCGGCAGGAACACCGCCCCGCCTCGTCCGTGGCGCCGTCGTCCTCGTCAGGTGGTGAGGCCGGGCACCCCCGCCTCGACGACGTAGGTGGCGGCCACCGACGGCTCCGCTCCGCGGCGCTCGACGAAGGGCAGGGTGACGAAGTCGGCGGTGAGGACGTCGGGCGTCAGCCGGGCGCGGACCCAGCCGCGCCGGTTCGACGCCCACAGCAGGTGCGGGTTGGCGGCGAGCTCGGCGGCACCGCCCCGCGGTAGGTCGGAGCCGTCGCCGCCGGAGGTGATCGACGTGGTCACCAGCTCCGCGGCCACGGGCGCGGCGTCGGGGGCGTCGTAGTCGGTGAGCACCTGGGCCGCGTAGTGGCGGTGCACGTCCCCGGTGAGGACGACGGGGTTCTCGGCCAGCCCGAGCAGGCCGGTGACCCGGTCGCGGTCGGCCGGGTAGCCGTCCCAGGAGTCCATGACGAGCTCGAGGTCGTCGCCGGGGTCGGTGTCGCGGCGGGCGAACGGCACCTGCTGGCCGAGCAGGTCCCAGCGGGCGCCCGAGCCCCGCAGACCGGCCTCCAGCCAGGCCTCCTGACCCGGGCCGAGCATCGTCCGCCCCGGCTTCAGCGCCGCCGTGCAGCCGACGCGCTTGAGGTCGCCGCAGGCCTGGTCGTCGCGGTAGGAGCGGGTGTCCATCAGGTGCAGGGCGAGCAGGTCGCCCCAGTGCTGGCGCCGGTAGATCCGGGCGTCGAGGCCGCGGGGGCGTCGGCCGCGGCGCAGCGGCAGGTGCTCCCAGTAGGCGCGGAAGGCCGCCGCCCGCCGCTGCTCGAAGTCGGGCTGGGGCCACTCCAGCTCCTCCGGGGTGCCGGCGGCCCAGTTGTTGTCGACCTCGTGGTCGTCCCACACCACCACCATGGGCGCCGCGGCGTGCAGGGCCTGGAGGTCGTGGTCGAGCTTGTACTGCGCGTGCCGCCGTCGGTAGCCGGCCAGGTCGCGCGCCTCGGGCCCCGCGTGGTCGCGCACCCGACCGCCCAGCCCGACCGGCGGCAGGTCGTACCCGCCGGCCTCGTACTCGTAGAGGTAGTCACCGAGGTGCACCACCAGGTCCGGGGCGTCCTCGGCGATGCGCCGGTAGGCCGTGAAGTACCCGTGCTCCAGCTGCGCGCACGAGGCGATCGCCAGGTCCACGGACGTCGGGGAGGAACCGCGCGCGGGGGCCGTGCGGGTGCGGCCGACCGGCGAGAGGTGCAGCCCGGTGCGGAACCGGTAGAAGTACTCACGCCCCGGCCGCAGGCCCTGCGCCTCGACGTGCACCGCGTGCGCGTCCCGCGGGCGGGCGACCGTCCGGCCGCGCGCGACGACCCGCCGGAAGCGCTCGTCCTCGGCGACCTCCCAGCGCACCAGCACCTCGACACCGGGCATGCCGCCGCGCCCGTCCTCGGCGAGCGGGTCCGGGGCCAGCCGGGTCCACAGCACCACGGAGTCGGGGGACGGCTCGCCGCTGGCCACGCCCAGGGTGAACGGCTCGCGGCGGGCCGCCGCGCCGGCCAGGTCGGCCAGGGGCGGTGCGGCCGCGACCAGGACCACGGAGGAGAGGCCGGTGCCGACCACGGCGCGGCGGGTGACGGGGAGGTCCTCGACCCGGGGGAGGCCGCGGCGCTGGGGGCGCATGCCCCGCACGCTGCCGCGCCGCGGCCACGCCCGGGTGGCGTGCGCGTGGCGGAGCGCCACGTCGAGGTGAACGCCCGGTGCCGCGGGCTGTCGGCACCGGGTGGTCTGATGTGGGTCATGACCGCTGCTGCCGACCACCGACCCGCCCGCGCGGGGCAGGCGGGGCCCGCCTACCGGCTGGCGCCGCCGCCGTCCGCGGGCCGTCCGCCGGTGCTGGACGCGGACCAGCAGCGCGTCGTCGACCACCCCGGCGGCCCGATGCTGGTGCTGGCGGGGCCGGGCACGGGCAAGACCACGACGCTGGTGGAGGCCATCGCCCGCCGTGTGGAGGACGGCGCCCGCCCCGACCAGGTGCTCGCGCTGACGTTCTCCCGCAAGGCTGCCGAGCAGCTGCGCGACCGGGTGACGGCCCGCCTCGGGCGGACGATGGCGACGCCGCTGTCGATGACGTTCCACTCCTTCGCCTACGGCCTCATCCGCGAGCTCTCCCCGGCCGAGCTCTACGAGTCCCCGCTGCGGCTGCTCTCGGCGCCGGAGTCCGACGTCGTGCTGCGCGAGCTGCTGGCGGACACCCCGGAGTCCGTGGCCTGGCCCGAGGACCTGACGCGCGCCCTCGGCACCCGGGGGTTCGCCCGGGAGGTGCACGCCGTCCTCTCCCGCGCCCGGGAGAAGGGCCTGGAGGGCGAGGCGCTGGCCGACCTGGGTCGCCGCGAGGGGGAGCCGGCGCTGGTGGCGGCCGGCCTGTTCCTGGACCAGTACCTCACCGTGCTCGACGCCCAGGGCGCCACCGACCACCCCGACCTCATCCGCCGCGCGACCCTCGAGGCGGAGGCGCACCGCGGCATGCTGCGCGAGCGCATCCGGCACGTCTTCGTCGACGAGTACCAGGACACCGACCCGGGGCAGGTCGCGCTGCTGCGGGCCCTGGCCGGGGACGGTCGCGACCTGGTCGTCGTGGGTGATCCCCACCAGTCGATCTACGGCTTCCGCGGCGCCGAGGTGCGCGGCATCCTCGAGTTCCCCACCGCGTTCCCGCGGGCCGACGGACGGGCGGCCGAGGTCGTCGCG
The DNA here is from genome assembly GCF_023554635.1 of Nocardioides bruguierae. Lineage (NCBI taxonomy): Bacteria > Bacillati > Actinomycetota > Actinomycetes > Propionibacteriales > Nocardioidaceae > Nocardioides > Nocardioides bruguierae. The sequence continues at coordinate 7,963 of NZ_JAMJPH010000007.1, read as the reverse complement.
CTGCGCAGCACCCGCCGCTTCGGCCCGCGGCTGCTCGCCGCCTCCCAGCGCGTGGCCGGACGCCTCGGCCTGCCCGGTACCATCGACGAGGGCGCCCGCGAGGCGTTCCTCGCGCCCCGCGCCCTCACCGCCGCCGAGGGTGGCGCCCGCGACGAGGGCCGCGTGCAGGTCCGGACGTTCGACACCGACCGCGCCGAGGCCGAGAACCTGGCCGACCTGCTGCGACGCGCCCACCTCGAGCGCGGCGTCTCCTGGGACGACATGGCCGTGCTGGTCCGCTCCGGGCGCACCACGATCCCGCCGCTGCGGCGGGCGCTGGCCGCGGCCGGGGTGCCGGTGGAGGTCGGCAGCGACGAGGTCCCGCTGGTGCGCGACCCCGCCGTCCTGCCGCTCGTCGACGCGCTGCGCGCGGTCGTCCACCTCGACACCCCCGCCGCGCCCGAGGGCGAGCCCGAGGACCTGGACCACGTCGGCCCCGCCCGCGCGGAGGCGCTGCTGACCGGCCCGCTGGGCGGCCTGGACGCCGGCGAGGTGCGGAGGCTGGCCCGACGGCTGCGCGCCCGGGAGAAGGAGCTGGCCCACGAGCAGGAGCGCACCCCGCGACCCTCGCGGGAGCTGGTCCGCGAGCTCGTCGTTGACGCCGGCTTCGCCGAGGCGCACCTGGGCGTGCTGCCGGCACCGGAGGACGCCCCCGAGCTGGCGCGGGCGCTCGCGGTGACCCGCCTGCTCGCCGCCACCCGCGCACGGCTGGACGACGGCGACACCGCCGAGGAGCTGCTGTGGGACCTGTGGTCCGGCACCGGCTGGCCGGCCCGGCTGCGTCGTGCCGTCGAGGCGGGCGGTGCCGCGGCCCGTCGTGCCCACCGCGACCTCGACTCCGTGTGCGCCCTGTTCGAGGTGGCCGCGCGCGCCGGCGAGCAGCGCGACCACCTGGGGGTCTCGTCGTTCCTCTCCACGCTGGTGGCCCAGCAGATCCCGGGCGACACCCTGGCCGACCGCGGCACCCGGGGCGCGGCCGTGCGACTGCTGACGGCCCACCGGTCCAAGGGCCTGGAGTGGGACCTCGTGGTCGTCGCGCACGTGCAGGCCGAGGGCTGGCCCGACCTGCGCCGCCGGTCCACGCTCCTCCAGGCCGACCGGATCGGCCAGGGGCGCACCGGCCCCGGCGGGGCGCTCGGCGAGCTGGTGCCGCCGACCTCCGCGCGCGAGCTGCTCGCCGAGGAGCGGCGCCTGTTCTACGTGGCCTGCACGCGCGCCCGCAGCCGCCTGGTCGTCACCGCCGTCCGCAGCCCCGAGGACGAGGGGGAGCAGCCCTCCCGGTTCCTCGAGGAGCTGGGCCTGGAGGTCGAGCACGTGGTCGGGCGCCCCCGGCGGCCCCTGTCCATGGACGGCCTCGTGGCCGAGCTGCGGCGGACCCTCGCCGATCCCGAGCAGCCCGAGGGGCTGCGGCGGGCGGCCGCACGACGCCTCGCGCGGCTCTCCGGTGAGCTGGTGGGCTCCTCGACCGAGCCCGGCGCCAGGCGTCTCGTGCCGCAGGCGCACCCGTCGTCCTGGTGGGGCACCCGGGCGGCGAGCGTCGCGCCGGAGCCGGTGCGCCCGGCCGACGAGCCGGTGCCGCTGAGCGCGTCGGTGCTGGAGGCGCTCGGCGTCTGCCCCATGCAGTGGTTCCTGGCGCAGGAGGCCGGCGGCGTGGTCCGGGCCCACCAGTCCGCGAACCTGGGCCAGATCGTGCACGCCCTGGCCGAGAAGGTGGCGGCGGGCGAGATCGAGGCCGGCCCCGACGACGTGGACGTGCTCATGGGCCACGTCGACGAGGTGTGGGGGCGGCTGGAGTTCCGCACCCCCTGGTCGGCCCAGCGCGAGTACGCCCGCATCCGCCACGCCTGCGCCAAGTTCCTGACCTGGCACCACGCAGGCGGGCGACGCCTGGTGGGCACCGAGGCGCGCTTCGGCACCGTGCTCGACCTGGACGACGGCGAGCAGGTGCGGCTGCACGGCTACGCCGACCGGGTGGAGCTGGACGCCCAGGGCGGTGTCGTGGTGGTGGACCTCAAGACCGGACGCTCCAAGCCGTCGAACAAGTCGGTCGAGCAGCACCTCCAGCTGGGGGTCTACCAGCTGGCGGTCGACGAGGGTGCGGTCGACGGTCTCGTCGGGGCCCCGGCACGGGCCGGCGGTGCCGAGCTGGTGCAGCTGGGGCTGGAGGACAGCGAGACCGCCGTCGTCCAGGCCCAGGAGGCGCCCGACCCCGACGGCCCGTTCCGCGCCGAGCTGGGCACCCGCCTCCGGCGTGCGGCGGTCATGCTCCGGCAGGAGTCGTTCCCGGCGATCGCGGGCCAGCACTGCCGCGACTGCCCCTTCGTGCCCCTGTGCCCGATCAAGTCCGCGGGAGCGGTGGTGACCCAGTGAGCGACCCGACGGACCACGAGCACCACGAGACCGACGACGGGCTCTTCGCCCTCCCCGACCTCGAGGCGGAGCAGCCGGCACGGTCGCGTCACCGGCTGGAGACGCCGGAGGACCTCCAGCGGCTGATGGGCACGAAGTTCGCCCCGAGCCCGGAGCAGTGGGCCGCGATCTCGGCGCCGCTGGAGCCGGCGGTGGTCGTGGCCGGCGCGGGCTCGGGCAAGACGACGCTCATGGCCGCCCGCGTGGTCTACCTGGTGGCGACCGGGCAGGTGCGGCCCGAGCAGGTGCTCGGTCTCACCTTCACCACCAAGGCCGCCAGCGAGCTGCGGCAGCGGGTGCGCACGGCTCTGGCGGAGGCCGGCCTGCTCAGCGAGCCCGCCCGCCCGGTGCCCGGCGCCGGGGAGGAGGTCGAGGAGGTCCTGGAGCCGAGCGTCCTGACCTACAACGCCTACGCGGCCAACCTGCTCACCGAGCACGGGCTGCGGATCGGGCACGAGCCCGACACCCGGGTGATCACCGACGCGGCCCGCTACCAGCTGGGCGCCCGGGTGGTGGCCGGCTGGACGGGCGAGGTCGAGCGGCTCTCCGACCACCCGCCGACGGTGATCCAGCAGCTGCTGGCGCTGGACGGTGCGATGAGCGAGCACCTCGTCGGCCCCGACGACGTGCTCGCCACCGACGCCGAGGCCCGGGCCGGGTTCGGCCGCGCCGTCACCGAAGAGGAGGCGGGCAAGCACCGCAAGACCCACCTCGACGCGCTGCGCACCAGCATCGACGTGCTGGACCGGCGCGCGGAGCTGCTCGGCCTCGTCGGGGGCTACCGGCGGCTCAAGCGCGAGCTCGGGCTGATGGACTTCTCCGACCAGATCGAGCTGGCCGCGCGGCTGGCCGACCAGCAGCCGGCGGTGGGCGAGGCCCAGCGGTCCCAGTACCGGGTGGTGCTGCTGGACGAGTACCAGGACACCTCGGTGGCGCAGGCCCTGTTCCTGGCCCGGCTGTTCTCGGGCCCCGAGGGCGCCGGCCGCGGGCACGCGGTCACGGCCGTGGGCGACCCGAACCAGGCGATCTACGGCTGGCGCGGGGCGTCGGTCTCCAACATCCTCACCTTCGCCGACTCCTTCCCCGCGGCCTCGGGCGGGCAGGTCGGGCTCTACCACCTCACGGTGAACCGGCGCTCGCGGGCGCGCATCCTCGAGGTCGCCAACACCCTGGCCGGGCCGCTGCTGGAGAAGTACCGCGACGTCCAGCCCCTGCGGGCACCCGAGGACGCCCCGGCCGGCACCGTGCGGGTGGCGGTGCACGAGACCCACGCCGACGAGCTGCTCGCGCTGGCCGGTGAGGTGCGCGGTGCCCACGACGCGGGCACCCCCTGGGCCAAGATCGGCGTGCTGACCCGGGACAACGCGCACGCCGCGGACGTCTTCGACGCGCTCGGGCAGGCCGGGGTGCCGGTCGAGATCGTCGGCCTCTCCGGCCTGCTGCGGCTGCCGGAGGTGGCCGAGGTGGTGGCGGTGCTGCACCTGCTGGACGACGTCACCGCCAACGAGTCGCTGGTGACGCTGCTCTCGGGTGCGCGCTGGGCGATCGGTCCGCGCGACCTGCGGCTGCTGTTCAACCGGGCCCAGGAGATCGCCGGCAGCCGGCACCGGGTGGAGCACGCGGACGTGCGCGAGGCGCTGGTGGCGATCGCGGACGGGGTCGACCCGGCCGAGGTGCCGAGCCTCGACGACGCGCTCGCCGACCCCGGCGACCTGCCCTACTCGCCGCAGGCGCGCGAGCGCTTCGGGCTGCTGGCCGCCGAGCTGCGGTTCCTGCGCACGCTGGTGGGGGAGCCGCTGCTGGACGTGGTCCGCCGCATCATCGACACCACCGGTGCCGACGTGGAGCTGGCCTCCGCGGTCAGCCCCGCGGCGCCGGCCCGACGGGACAACCTGGACCTGTTCGTGCGCGCGGTCGCGGACTTCCAGGCCGTCGACGGCGCGGTGACGCTGGCGGCGCTGCTGGCCTACCTCACCGCCGAGGACGACCAGGGCAACGGCCTGGACGTCGCGACGCCCACCGAGGCGGACTCGGTGAAGCTGCTGACGGTCCACCGCTCCAAGGGCCTGGAGTGGGACGCGGTGTTCCTCGTCGGCGTCTGCGACACCCGGTTCCCCAGCAACCGGTCCCGGACGCTGTGGACCTCCTCGCCCGCGGTGCTCCCGGCCCCGCTGCGCGGCGACGCCGCCGACCTGCCCCAGCTGAGGGGCTGGGACAAGGCCGCCCTCGACGCCTACCGCAAGGAGACCAAGGCCAACGACGCCGAGGAGGAGCTGCGGCTCGGCTACGTCGCCGTCACCCGGGCCGCGCACCTGCTCGAGGTGTCGAGCTACTGCTGGAGCGAGCGGAAGACGCCGTTCGGGCCGTCGTCCTACCAGCAGACCGTGCGGGAGGTGATCGAGTCCTGGGGCGAGGAGGTGTCGACCTGGCGGGACAAGCCCGACAAGGACGACCCCAACCCCTACGACGCGGTCGACCCGTCGCGGCCCTGGCCGGTGACGGTCGCCGGGCGCGAGACCCGGCTGCGCCTCGAGGCGTCGCGTCGCGTCGTGGAGGCGGAGCCGGCCGAGCCGGACGACGACCTGGACATGGTCGAGGCCGCCGTCGTCGCCGAGTGGGACGCGGAGCTGGAGCGGCTGCTCGCGGAGGCCCGCCGTGACCGGGCCGACGTGATCGAGGTGCCACGCCCCTCCAGCCTCTCGGCCACCTCGGTCGCGCGGCTGCGCGACGACCCCGAGTCCTTCGCCCGCGACCTCGCCCGGCCGATGCCGCGCCCCCCGGCGCCGGCTGCCCGCTTCGGCACCCGGTTCCACGCGTGGGTCGAGGCGCGCTTCGGCCAGCAGGGCCTCTTCGAGGACGAGGACCTCCCGGGGCAGGGCGACGCGGGGATCGAGGACGACGCCGACCTGGCCGAGCTCACCCGCGCCTTCGAGGAGGGGCCGTTCGGCAGCAGGGTGCCGCACCGGGTGGAGGCGCCGTTCGCGCTCGTGCTCGACGGCCAGGTGGTGCGCGGCCGGATCGACGCGGTCTACCGCGAGCCCGACGGGTCGTTCCTGGTCGTGGACTGGAAGACCAGTCGCCGAGCCGACTCCGACCCCCTCCAGCTGGCGCTGTACCGCCTCGCCTGGGCCGAGCTCGAGGGGCTGGACCCCGACGAGGTGCGGTGCGGGTTCTACTACGTGCGCAGCGGCAGCCTGGTCGAGCCGCGACGCCTGCCGGACCGGGAGGAGATCACCGCGCTGCTGCGCCCGTGACGGCCGCACCCGCGGGGTCTGCGGATGCCGGCCCGCCGGCCTCCCCGCGGAGGGCACGGCGCACGCCGAGGGCGGCGAAGCGGCCGGCCTTCTGCGCGCCGATGGTGCTGGCCGAGGGGCCGTAGCCGACCAGCTGCACCCGCGGGTCGGCGACCGCGGTGGTGCCGTGGCGGTCCAGCTGGACACCGCCGGCGGCGCTGCGCAGCCGCAGGGGAGCGAGGTGGCCGATCGCGGGGCGGAACCCGGTCGCCCACAGGATCGCGTCGACGGGCTCGACGGAGCCGTCGGCGAACCGGACCCCGTGCGGCTCCACGGAGGAGAACACCGGCCGCCCGTCCGCGTAGGCACCGAGCGCCTGGGCGGCCCGCTCCTGCTCGCGCAGCACGAGCCCGGTCACGCTCACCACGCTGGCGGGCGGCAGGCCGCGTCGCACCCGGTCCTCCACGAGCGCCACGGCCTCGCGGCCGGCCTCGGGGGTGAAGTCGTCGGTGCGCCACACGGGCGGCCGGCGCGTCACCCAGAGGGTGTCGGTGACCAGCGCGACCTCGCCCAGGAGCTGCACGGCGCTCGCCCCGGCTCCCACCACCACGGTGCGCAGACCGCGGAACGCCTCGGCGCCGGGGTAGTCGTGGGTGTGCACCTGGAGGCCCGCGAAGCGCTCCAGACCCGGGTAGTGCGGCACGAACGGTCGGGTCCAGGTACCGGTGGCGTTGACCAGGGTGCGGGTCGTCCACTCGCGCACCCGCCCGTCGGCAGGCGCCGCCGTGACCCGGAGCAGCCCGCCGCCGGCGTCCTCGACCCTCTCCACCCGCACCGGGCGGACGACGGGGAGCCCGTGCCGGGCCTCGTAGGCGGCGAACCGTGCGGGCACCACCTGGTTGGCGCGGCCGGCCGGGTCGGGCGCGGGGGCGTGGTCGTCGGGGAGGTCCGCGACGCCGTGCACGTCGTGCATCGTCAGCGAGTCCCACCGGTGCCGCCAGGCACCGCCCGGTCCCTCGTCGGCGTCGAGCACCACGTGCTCGATGCCGAGCCTGCCCAGGTGGTAGGACGCGGCCAGGCCGGCCTGCCCCGCGCCCACGACCACCGCCGGCCAAGGCTCCGTCCGCTCGTCCACGACCGGTCAACGCACGAGGTGCCGCGCCCTGTTCCGACGAGCGTCGAGACGGGCGAGGATCGGGTGAGCGGCGCCCAGTAGCGTCGAGGCGTGACCGCCCCGCACGAGAGACTCGCGACCCCCGCCCACGCCCGCCTCGCGGAGCACCGACGCGACCAGTCCTGGCTGGACGCCCGCTGGTCCGACCCGACCACCCGGGTGCTGGTGCTCGCCGGGGCGCAGGTCCAGCGGCGGCCGGAGGGCGGCGTGGCGTGGTCCAGGCCGGACGAGCTGGGCCAGGTCGGCCCGGCGGAGGACGTCCAGGGGGAGCGGGTGCTGCTCGGCGAGACCGGCGGGCGGACGTGGTTCGCCGTGCTGCTGCCCGACCCGGCGCCCGAGGCCGAGGGCTGGTTCAGCCTGCGCGCCCTGCTGATGGAGGTGGTCGACGCCCTGGCGGCGCCGGACGCCGACGACGCGGTGCCCGGGCCCGTCCTCATGCACGCGATCGGCATGGCCGAGTGGCGCCGGGCCACCCGCTTCTGCCCGCGCTGCTCCTCGCCGCTGCGCCTGGTCAAGGGCGGGCACGAGATGCGCTGCGAGGCCCACGACCACCCGCAGTTCCCGCGGATGGACCCCGCGGTGATCATGCTGATCAGCCACGGCGAGCCCGGGTCGGCGGAGGAGAAGGCGCTGCTCGGGCACCAGTCCGTGTGGCCCGAGGGCCGCTACTCCACGCTGGCCGGGTTCTGCGAGCCGGGAGAGACCATGGAGGACGCGGTGCGCCGGGAGGTGCACGAGGAGGCCGGCGTCCACGTCGGGCAGGTGGACTACTTCGGCAACCAGCCCTGGCCGCTGCCGCAGAGCCTGATGCTGGGCTTCACCGGACGGGCGACGACGACCGAGGTGGCGCTGCTCGACGAGGAGCTCACCGACGCGCGCTGGTTCACCCGCGCCGAGCTGCTGGAGCACACGCAGGCGGGCACGGTCGTGCTGCCGCAGGGGCTCTCGATCAGCCGGTCGCTGATCGAGGCCTGGTACGGCGGCGAGCTGCCCGGCTCCTGGTGAGCCTCCTGCCGGTGACGCGGACGCACGTCGGCCCGACCGCCGGGGAGCAGCGGTCGGGCCGCCGTGGGGGGCGCGGACGCCCCCACGGCGAGCTTCGCCGTCA